>CAYTDU010000608.1:0-3906 GCA_964436395.1 uncultured Gemmatimonadaceae bacterium
CACGACCGCGACCACGACCGCGACCGCAACCGTGACCACGACCGCGACCGCGACCGCGACCGCGACCACGACCACGACAGCGACCACGCCCGCGACCCCGACCACGACCGCGACCACGACCGCGACCACGACAAAGATAGTTCGTTTGCTGCTGCTGCCAGCAATGCTTGAGTGTTCATCGACACCCCTTTCTCCAGTCTGCGGGCGGTGGCCCAGGCACGAAACGAGCCACCACCCGCAGACCCGAGAGTCACACCCCTACTACCCGACTACTTCGCTTCGCGCGGAAGGGAATGTCGCCACAGGGTGACGTCCACGATGGCCCCCAAGGAGACCGAAACTGGGTCCGGGTACGGCTCCACCTCCGACACGGATCCGGTCTCGAGGGACGCCCCGAACCTGCCCGAATCGGCGAGCCACGAGGCGTCAACGAGGAGGACGCGCTTGTCGTCGATGGCCGCGATGCGGCCAAGGTAGTGGTACGTGATGGCCCTGATGAGAACCGTGTTCCCCACCGACAGAGGCTCCTCCGCGTTCTGCTGCGAGTGGGCAACACTACCGGCCGGAACGTACTTCCGTCCATTGATCTCGACTTCCTCGACGCTAATGTTCTCGACGCTGATGTTCTTGCTCTTGGGTTCCTTCCTCATTTCTTCTCCTCCTTTACTGGTACGTGCGTCGATTCTCGAACGCCGTCCAGGTCCGCCAAATCATTCCTCCAGGTTACTGATCCACACCAGCCCAGCGGAGAAGTGGGCCTCCTCTGCGAACTGGCAGATCTGCGCCCAGATGTCTTGGGGCATGTTGGAATCGGATCCTTCCCCGTCATCATAGGTCACGAAGACGTCGGAAAACTCATTGGGCTTCTCACCCCTCTCGTGCCACGTAGCTACCAGGTTGTTCTCGTCGCTGAGCCACGCCACGAAGTCCTTTCGGTCGTACCAGTCGGGAGCATTGATACGCAACACCAACCCAACAGAGTCGAGCTTCGCCATTCCTTCTGCCTCTCGTCCTACCCGTTCAGCGCGCGATTGATCTCGGCCAGATCATCGAGGTTCTTACCCATGAGACTCCTCCTCTCCCGCGTGCTTGCCCTCCCCGTCTCTCTCCCGGAACGGCCACTCCTTCACCTCCAGAGCCCTGAAGAACGCCTCCATGGTCGGGGCATTGCTGCTAGCTCCACACAGACCGCAACAGTAGCCGCATTCATTCCCGTCCTCTCGGATCGGCTCGCGCCCACATCCGGGGCAGATGAACCATACGTCGTCGAGAGGTACGCCCTCCTCGAACGCATGGCTCCACATCTCGACGGGCGGGTGCTCGCGCATGAGCGCTTCGGCGTCCTCATGCTCACGGATCCACTCCCATTCATACTGCGGGTCCACGGCTTCATAGGCCCACTCCCACCGCAAGTCGTTCGAGTGATCCGGGTCCAGAAGCGCAATGACCTTGCGCGCCGGTGCGCGGTTGATGTTCTCCGACTCATCCCATTTGTGCCAGAACCGGTTCCGCAAGAACTCCGCATAGCTCTCTACGTGAAGATCATCCTCGCCTGGAGGAGCAAACTCGCCATCACTTGGTGACGACAACGCCGCATCCAACTCCTCACGCATCCCTTTCCGCACGCAGTCCATGTATGCATCCATATAGCGCTCGTCGTATACAGCCGCCTCACGCACATCCGTAAAGAAGCCTCGTGCTCGGTGATCCCCCTCACCGCGCAAGCCCTGGAACAGGTACTTCGCCGGGTGCGCATTGATGGTCTCGATCCACTGTTCGAGCGGAACGCCCATCACTTCACCTCACTCTCGTCTGCCACCCAGCCACACCACTGGCACCATGTCTGCGACGTCGGATGGACCTTCCGCCACGAGTAGCGCGGACGGCACGTCTCAGGTGTCGGCTGCACCGCTTCGGTCTCCCACCAATCGCCGTCACCGCCGCGCCCCCACGGTGGGGGGTTGCGGATCAACGCCTCGTCGCCCTCATACTCCGGGTACCAGCGGCGCACGTCGTCGACTGCACGGTACTGTAGCAGCGTGTACCCTGCGTCCAACGCCTTGTCCAGAGACGGGATGATCGCCAACTCCGCAACGTGCCGTCGCTTCTTTTCCTCCACAGCCGGATCCAACCAGCAGTCGCGGAAGTAGGCATGCAGTTGTCGAACCCATGCCTGCACTCGAGGATGGTCGAACGGCAGCTTTCGGTAGAGCCGGTTGAGCAGCTCTTGATAGCGTTTCCCTTCCTCCTTACAATACACGTTGTATCGCACGACACGCGTAGACGCGCCGGGAACGTCCAGTACCGTCACCGGCTCTGCTGGGTTGTTTGGATGGTTTCCGCACGGAGTGAAGATGCTCTGCACGAAGTACGACGGGAAGCCGGGCGGGTCGGAACAACCCTGCCCTCGACTCTCTCCCAGGTGCCGATCCTCGCGCAACCTGAGCACGTCCAGCTTCGAGAACTCGTCCATGTTGATCGTACAGAAGTCCATCACAGATCCTCCACCCACTCGACAAACACCGGAGCGCGATTTCCGAAGTGCGTACCGAGGTCGTCACGTACCGTCTCCAACGCTTCCTCCGCTTCCTCGCGCGTACAGCGGGGCACGCGTGTGCACGTCAACCCGATGCAACGCGCACGGTCGTACGCCACGACTACAGCTTGATCCCCTTTGGACGCCACGCCGACAATCGCCTCGTTGTACCCGTTGAGCAATACCGCCTCGCCGCCGCCCCCCTCGATGTGCTTGACGACTCTCCGTGCGCGCTCCTCGCCGGTCATTCTACCGTCCACACCCACGCTCACCACAACGGATCCGCAGCACATCGGACACCAACAGAGTAGGCAGGCGCGTCAACGAGACCAGCATAACGGTTGTCGATGCGGAACCTCTCGTCACCTGACGCGAGGTCTACGCCGCCACGAAAGACTTTTCGCCCGTCCACGTCCTCTTCAGGGCCTGTAGGGTTTCGATCAGAACTATACGTGTAGTAGTCGGGATCATACCAATCGCTTACCCACTCGTGTACACCACCGGCCATCGCGCGAACACCGTACCTGCTTACGTCCAAGGATCCTGAGCCCTCCGGGCAACCACGGAAACGAACTTGGTCGCAGCTGGTCAGCCTGTTACCCCACGGATAGATCCAACTGTCCTCCAGAGAATCGCACCCAACCACACCGTCGAGCTCGCAACCGCCCCTGGCAGCCTTCTCCCATTCAGCCTCCGTAGGAAGCCGAAAGCCCGCCCATCGGCAGTACTCGTCAGCATCCGTCCAAAGCGCCTGGTCCATAGGAAGGTAAGTGTGAGAACTCCAGTACTCGTAATCTACACAGGACGTACAACCGTCGTACTCGATATTGGTGACTTCCCTCTCCTGGATGCAGTAGGCGTCGAGGTAGATGACGCGCTGTGGCCCTAATATGGAACTGGATCCGGCTCTACCACGAAGGAACGTACTCTCAGGGATGTAGTTCATCCCCTCAGGGCAACGCGCAGGGCCTGACTCGCCATCCGATACGTCTGCCACCTCAGCCCCATCATCATAATCGACATCAAAGTCTTCAGCCTCGGAGTCATACAAGATCTCCGATCCGCCATCCTCGATATAGTCCACAGTATCGAGGGTCTCAGCGCTGTCCTCCGTAACTTCTCCATCCAGCACCTCCGTATACTCGTCTACCACATCCACCACTTCTTCCACCAAGTCAACAGTTTCCTCGACGTCTTCCCACACATCCTCGTAAATCACATCGTCTCCACCACAACCGAACGCGAGAAACTGTAGGGCGAAACCCAACAGGCACACACACGTACTGTAAACAGTAACTCTGATCATCGCAGCGCTCCTCCTATTAGTTAAGACCGCCATTTCGCTTGATGTCTTCTTCTCGTACCTTGTC
>CAYTDU010000609.1:0-3905 GCA_964436395.1 uncultured Gemmatimonadaceae bacterium
CTCGCACCACCACTCGCACCACCACTCGCACCACCACTCGCACCACCACTCGCACCACCACTCGCACTAGACCTGAAGACAACTCTGTAGCCATGGTCCCAGGAAGAGGATAACAAAACCTATTGCGGCCATTCCCCAGCTAGAATTCTCTGCGTGCCGTGTTTCTAATATGATTTCCGTCAATGCGGTATTCGAAACCTTGTCCAGGTTCCGCCGGTCGCGGCCCAAGAAATATTAACCATAAATCACCCAGATCTCTGGGGTTGAGATGAGAAGCACCATGCTCCTGATAGCACTGGTACTGATCGGTGCCCTTCCGGACCTGGTTACTGCGAACGAGGGACAGGACGCCAGGATAGTCGTCATGGTCAATGGCGATAGTATCTCGTCTAATCATGTACTATTCCAATATATGGACGGCATGGATCTGCCGGCCCTCAAGAGACTCGCTGCTGCAAGCTGGAACCAGCCGGTGGACTACAACGACCTGATCTCCCACCTCCCAACCCCCATGTCGGGTTGGATCGGCCTCGACCCCAGCGGGATGCTGATGAATACCGGCGAGGGCGAGTTCAGCTTCGCCACCCGGGAGTACCATAAGGACGGCGCCGACGACGAGGTGAAAGCTGTCATATGGGACACACGAAACCAGGAGATGGGTCCCTGGTTCGTCTACTGGTCAGGCGCACACGCCTGGGAGTCAACGGAGGGCTATATGCGCTCAACCACCTACAAGGGATATGAAGCCTGGGAGTCCAGGGACTACGGGGACCAGAGCGGCGTGCTTACGGTTGGACTCAAGAGCTACGACGGCTCTCCCGATGGTGAAGATCTCCTTGTGGCTGTTGTCGCAATCTCTCAGTACGCTGGATACACGGTAGACGATATGGATAGCCTCGAGGTGGGATACCGGCTTTTCACTGAGGCCAACGTATCAGAGCTGTTCCACACGATAGATGACTACTCAGCCATCATAGTTGGCCAATTCGCCGCAACTGACACGGACGACCAAGAGAGCAGCGCGGAGATCCGAGATGCCTTCCTTTCCAATAGTGTCGTCCTGGAGGAGTATGTACAGCTGGGGGGAGGTCTCTGGGTATCAGGGCAGTGGGACTACGCATGGCTACCTGCGACCTTGGGCGTGACGAGGGTGGGCAAGACGACAGGCGGACACATAGACCACTGGTACCCGACAACCGATCTCACAACCAAACCGAACAACCTCGTGACCTACACCGCCGAGGCCGACGTTCTGTATCACGGTCTCTACCAGACACATTTCGAGGACTGGGAAGACAAAGAAGTCGGCACGGTGATCGGCGAATACCGCAGCATTACGAGGGATGACTGGTGGGCCTACTACCCCGACTTCACAATCATGATCGCCCGCAGCCACGGGGAAGGTAGAGTCGTTTTGTCAACGGCGTGCTGGGACACCTACTCAGGCCACCTAGAGACCCTCGACAAACCCTTCTACACGAACCGACTCGTGATCAACAACATACTGGAATGGATATGTCAGAGGACTGTGAGAACAGAAATCCTGGATTCGGGCAACCTCACAATACCCTACGTCGTCTACACGATTCTGCATGATCCCAGCGGTGACAGGAGCAAGAGCTGGGTCAAACAATCGGAGTACTCCAACATTAGCTTCGGCTTCGACTTCGCATCAACCCATAAGAGTGATATCAGCATCGAGATCGGCACAACCCTCGGTGGGTTCAAGATCTGGGAAGACGTAGTCGAACAAGAAACCCGGATGGAGACTGTAGTCGTGAGCCTGTCACAGATGCAGATGAAGGAGTCAGTCGACGTCGACGACGAAGAGGAGCAGAACCGGGAATACATCGGTCCAGGGTTCGGTGATCGCTACATTGGTGAACAGTGGGAGGTCTCGTATGCTTGGGTGAACAGAACCTATTCCGTGGGTAACCGGGAAGTTCTCACCAAGAAAGCCTTCGTGTACAATGTCACGGGGTCCAACGAGTTCTCATATAACACATGGTACATTAAGCAGAACATCGAAGAAGAATGGCGGGACAAGTTGCTATCCCTCAACATTGGCAGCGACAACACCGTGGACGACGCAGAGAGTGACCTGGTCACTGAGCTACACATGGATTTCGACTGGACAGGACCAGGTGTTTCGGATAACTACGAAGCAACCACGAGTGTTTCGCGGAAGCAGGCCTACTCCTTCAACATCACGGTCTCCGAGGGAACAGCATTGTGGTTTGACCTGGAGACTATTGGCCTCCCTGTCGGCGGGGGAGCAACAGTCAGTTTGGATCTCTACATGGGGCACTGGTGGTCCGCTGAGAGACGAACGGACAAGACTATTGGGTATGTTCTGGGTGACGACAACGCAGACAGCTTCGTCACGGACATCTATATCGACGAAGTCTATGGCACTCTTCTCTTCATCACCGATGAGGAGAACAGCTACAGCTCGGCCCCACACGAGAGCTGGACAAAACCACGCGCAGCCCACGAGAACTCTCCCCCAAGAATCGATTACAGGACTCCGCGGGATGACCCTGTCGTCTTGGAAGGTAGCCAGACATCCTTCTCAATCCACGGGATTGATCCTGAAGTCGATCCCCTGGAGTACCGATGGTTCCTGGACGGAAAGGAAGTGTCACAGGGCCAGACGTATCTATTCTCCGCTCCTCTTGGATCCGGTGATTCTTCCGTGGAACTGGTGGCCCGAGTGAGCGATTTGAGCCTTTCGAACGATACGATGTGGACCATAACGATAACCGCACACAACGAACCTCCAAATATTGTGTCCTGCTCACCCTTCATCCCAAGAATCGAGGTTGAGGCCGGGGAGGACGTTAGATTCAGCGCCGATGTCATCGATGAGGAGAGGGATCCCATGCAATGGACTTGGAGTCTTGATGGTCAGCCAAGATCGTACAGTGAGGAAGAGTATACACTGCGCACCGAACCAGGTATGGCTGGGTTGCACAGGCTGGTCTTGAACATCTATGATGGGACGGATCATGCTGTGCACGAATGGGAGGTATTGATTACAGTGCCGGAATTGTTTTCCAGGATATGCTTTCTATCTATCCTTCTACTTGCATGGAGAAGACGTGGCCCGCTTCGAAGTTGAGGAGGAAGACTCAATCGTCTTGTCCCCTATCTGTCCTCACCTCATCTTTCCCTGCGAAGCGTCAGGCTTCAAATAGTCACTAATAAACCCTGACACTATCTCGACGTCAACCTTTGGTTAACATCCACGCATACACGGGCTAAATGCATCATGCTTCAGATCCAGACGTGGAGATACGTGAGGGTCATGCCGTGACATGCATTCCCGGCCCTCGATTCCGAAGAGCATCACGATCACGTGCTGCCCAGCCAGTCAGACCCAGGAATAGGACTTTTAATAGACTGTGCTGAACCTCCCCTGTCCCGTCTACGAACGCCGGCTCTGGTTCTGGTCTCTACTTGACCATGTCCGTGAGCTTCAGGATCTGCCGCCGTATCCTGGCGTACTGCTCCCTTACAACGGGGTCGGGTGAATCCGCCATCTCCCGCAGCCCCGCCTCATCGATCATCGACGAGATGTCCTTGTCGCCCCTGAAGTCCTGGTACCTCAACACCTGGAACGAGTCGGGGTCGATATCCCACCTGGGGAGGCCATCGGCGTCGCGCTGCATCGTCCTGCTCTTCGATACCAGGGGTCTGTGCCACCCGCAGAGGGGGCACGCGATCCTGCGTCGGCGAACAGTGGTCACATATAGGTTTACGACGCCCGGACGGAAAAAGCTACCGATCAGCCATGCAGAGCCTCCGAGACCCTCCGAGACCCGCTCAGGGGGCTCGATATATCGAGTCTCCCGTTAACCTGGCGTTAACGGCAAGGCATGTAGACTATAACCTAAACCTGTTGT
>CAYTDU010000610.1:0-3903 GCA_964436395.1 uncultured Gemmatimonadaceae bacterium
CGGTAAGTACGTGAACGAAGATCCGCGCATTCCTGTGACGGGCGAAGACGGTTTCCCGTGGGAAGAAGTTGACCACGAAGCATTGACGGACGAGTACGGAATTTCGATTACCGGTGCACGACAACTTGGCATAACGGAAGAGACGTACAAGAAAATGCTTTCGACCGCAAATCTGATTTTGGGCGACCCTACACTTGGCGATCCACAGGAAGCCAAGCGGCAACTTCTCAGCCGGAGCGGTTGGGAGAACGTGAACAAGATCATTGGCGCAAACAACAATGCGGTTCCGATAATGGGCGAGAACGGAACAAGCGGTGTACCTGGAATCGGCGGAGCTGCTACGGTCCAAAACGACATCCAAGCGCGGCAGGGACGCAATACCGTCCAGCCGCGTAGTGGTCGCACAGTAGCGGCAGGAGTTCCGCTCGTATGACAACAGACCGAAGACTCAGCAAGCGGCCTCTAGATCATGGCGAACCGGCAAGTTATGATTCGCTGGTCAAGCGCAGAGACGAATTGCAGGAGCGATTACGGGACCTTGACGATCAGGTTGAATCCAAAACGGCAACACCCGAATACCAGCGTGTTATCGCTGATTGTGTTGAGCGGCTGCACAAGATTGCTTGGGAAAACATACAGCTCGCCCCTGATGATTCTCTGGGTCATGCTGAGCTCATTGGCCAGTTCAATGAGCGATTAACGATGCTTGGCGAGATTGAAGAATTGCACAAAAAGCAGAATCTTGTGAAAAAAAACATTGACAACGTGGCGCGTGGGTTGTTAAAGCTTACGCGAAAACTGCGAAACTCAAAAAGTGAGGGCGAATAGGAATGCCAGCAGAAACGATGGAACAAACACCGGTAGCAGCCCAGACATTTGACGCAAACGCCGAGCTTGACGCTATTGTCAATGCCGACAAGCCGAAGCCTGCGGATGCGCCGGAACCTGAACCATCACAGCCCGAACCTCAGCCTGCCCCGAGCGATGGCAACCAGGACAAAGAACCTGCCCCTGACACTCGGCAACCAAGCGACACAGAGGGCGACGAGAAGGCGACGGACACCGACAAGGAACCGGACGCCACCGACAAGACGGAAACCACTGAAGGCGACGAATCGGCTGAAGCCGACGACGCGACCAAGTGGCCGAGTGTTGAATCGGACGCCGACTACAGAGATGCGCTTGGGTTAAGCGAGGTTGACTTGCAGAACCCGGAATACTGGAAGGACCGTTACGAAAACTCTTCCAGGGAAGCTCACCGTATCAACGATGAGTACAAGGCACTTCTTGCTATGTTGTCGGATCAGAACGTCGAACCATTTCCTACAAGCGATGGGAAGTTTGCCCTTCGTGCGAAGGAAGGGTATGGCGAGAATCTGAGCGATGCCGATTTGAAGATACCGTCTGATTTGGTGAGCAAGTTATCGGCGGAAACCAGAGAGATACTCTCCGATGGGAACGTCGAGGACAAGCATGTCCAGGAAATTGCACGGGTCGTTGCCAGACAGGTAGCCGAGGGCCTGAAGCCGAAGGCGCTTGAAGTGAGCAACGAGCCTGAACGTCAGTCGATCTCCGACAGGGATATCGACGATGTTCTCAAGGACTTTGCGAACGAGAAGCTTGGTGATGGAAAAACTCCGCGTTTTCCGGATGCCGACCAGCAGCCGGTGATGCAGTCGATGGCCGCGATATACGAAGATCCGCGTAAAGCGGATTTGCGTGCGTGGATGAACCAGACGAAGGAGAATTTCCGGCAGGGTATTGAGCTTCTCTACGCACGAGTCTACGTGGCACGCGCTAAGCGTGTTGCAGCACTACAGGACGCTGAACGGCAGAAGGCAGAACAGACTGAAAAACAACGTAAGGATGCATCTACATCCCGGTCTTCTGTCGGACAGCAATCACATCTACAACAGCTCAGGAACGCCGATCTGCAAAGCATCGCCGAATCTGAAATGGACATGATTGTGAACGCCACACCCCAGTAAGGTCGGTAGTGGATGCCTCCCCGAATGGAATGGGAGGCAGAAATGCCAGACTTTGGTACTATCATTGACGGTGCCGCACGATCCGATAATGTCAATCTGAATGGTCTTCCGATTGATATGGAATCGAGGACGGAACTCTTGGAGCCCAGTGCTTATATCTTTGAAGCACTGACTCGCAAGTTTGGAAAAAAGGTCAAGACAAGCCAGACGAAACATGAGTATCGTGAAAGGCGTCCGATCCCTAACTACTGCACGGTAACAGCGGCAAGTGCCGCGGGTGCTTCTTCGATCACGGTTTCGAATTATGACCGTATTAAGAACGACTTCCTGCTGTACAATCCGCGCACGGCGGAAATGATGCTCGTGCAGGATGCAAGCATCGACGCGTCGGTAACTATTGTGCGCGCAGCCACCGGAACTGGCACGCTGCAGTACGCGACCGAGGTCGGCGACCAGATAGATATTCTGGGCGAAGCACATGCTGAAGGTGAAGCTGTGCCGGACGCATATACCAACATCTCGGTTGACGTGTACGATTACGTGATGCAGCGTGACCGTCTCGTTCAGCAGACCGACATCGAGGAAGCCATTGCCCACTACGATCCGAGAGAGGCACGTGCACTGGATCGCAAGACGGCATGGATTGAGTACAAGCGCGACCAGTCGTTGCTGTACTACGTCGGCCAGCGGTCGAGAGAAACCACATCGGCCAGTGGACCGAGACGTCATGTATGCTCCGGCGTAATCGAAAAGTTCACAGAAAATTCTGTGGATCTTTCCGGTGCCGGAAGCGGCATGACTGTTCAGACACTCAGCGCGATCATGGGTGCGACCAAGTTTTTCGGAGCTGGAAGCAACTTCAAGGTTGGGCTGTTCGGAACAAAGGGCTGGGACGCTATCAGCGCGTGGCCGGAAAATTACCTGCGCGTATCGCCCAACGTGAAAGAATGGGGCGTTGGCGAGATCAGTCGCATACTGACGGGTTACGGCCCGATTGACGTTGCGTTTGACTCCGTGCTGACGGCGGAACGCGGTCTTGCGGATCGCGGTGTTGTTCTGGACCCGAAGTGGATCAGGCAGCTTTATCTGCGTACGCTTCCCGTGCGGATGCTTCTGAACATCAACAACGCCGTTGACATCCACAACATCAAGGATGCCATAACGGGGACGTTTGCGATTCAGGCCAAGCTGAACGAGCTGCACGCGCAGATCGAAGGTATCAGCTAAGTCAAAGTGCTCACACTAAGAGGAGAAAAAAATGAGCGACGCGAAAGAAAATGATGCATTCGTACAGAGAAGGCGAGTATGGCAGGCAACGCGGTTTGATAAGAAGCCCGTGCTGATGACGCTGAACGAGCCGGCGCAGATTATCAACGGAACTACGTTCCCGGTGGCAGTCGAGAAGATTGAAGCGACCCCCGCTTACCAGTACGTGCTTGAGGCAAATGCCCGCATGTACGACAAGCAGTTGGAAGCAATGAGGATCTTCGAGAAGAAGCTGGGGCTGGTTGAGATCGCGCCGAAGGACATCGAGAAGAAGCTGGGGCAGATTCCGAAAGAAGCAGGTCCCAAGCCGGAAGCGACTCCGGAGGAGTTGTCCGACCAGGTGAAGAAGCTGCTGGCAGACCAGGCCGCAAAGGACAAAGAGATTGCGGCTCTTACTGCGGCTCTTGCTGACCACGATGCCAAGGCGGATGCCGAAAAGAAAGGTGCAACAAAGAAGGCACCTGACGAGAACGCACCTGACGAGAAGGGAGACAAGTAAGATGAAGGAAATCAGATTCAGCATAATCTGCGCGATTGTTTGCATGATCGCCGTGGGTGCTGTTGCACAGGACAAAGGCGGCACCGTCTTTTCGCAGACCCGGAATAACGGTCCTGCCGTACGCGCCGTCATCTCGCGGGCGGATTGTCC
>CAYTDU010000611.1:0-3897 GCA_964436395.1 uncultured Gemmatimonadaceae bacterium
GTGGCACGATGAGACAGCAGCTCACCATCCGAGGGCTCGGCCTCTCCGAACGGCTGTATAGGATTTTGCTCTACGTATTCCCGCCCCGATTTCGCGAAGCCTTCGCCGCAGATGCTGTCGAATTGTTTCGCGATCGCTATCGGGAAGAGTATCGCCGAGCCAGGGGAATCGGCGTGTTCGCGTTCTGGGGTCGGTCGGTATTGGATACCATAACCAGTGGTGTGAAAGCACGAGTCGACGGATGGCATGAAAAATGGGGCTCCGGGCACAGCCCTAATCCAGAACCTAACGGTTACCGGCGCCGCCATGGCTTGTTGTCGGCTCTACGTTGTGACGTTCGATACGCAATCCGAAGCTTGGCCAAGGCACCTGCTTTCGCCACCGTAGTTGTCCTGACTCTTGCGATTGGGATTGGTGCAAACACAGCGATCTTCAGTGTGGTGAGCGGTGTGTTGCTGCGACCACTGCCTTATGACAATCCGAAGGATCTCGTCGCAATCTGGACACGCTTCACTCCGGAGAGTGGGTACGACTTTCCGAAGTATCCCGTTGGTTCGCCGGAGTACTTCGACTACGTCAATCAAAACCAGACGATGGAATCTGTAGCGGCGATCTCTACCGAGGAGTTGGCCATCACTGACGGAGTGGGTGAGCCTGAGTTCGTGACCGCGGGGTACGTCTCCTCGAGCATGTTCACGGTCCTGCGGTCGCCTCCATTGCTGGGGAGAACGCTCATAGAAGCTGATGACGGTGCGCGACCGATTCCGGTCTATGTGCTCAGCTACGATCTGTGGCAACGCCGGTTTGGAGGTGATTCCGGCGTTGTGGGGCGGACCCTCAACGTGGGCATCGACAACGAGTACGGCACGGGTGGCGAAATCGTAGGAGTGATGCCGGAAGGATTCGATTTCCCAAACCCCGACGTGAAGATCTGGACTCAACTGCCGCTAGACCCGGCACGTACGTGGCGCGGAGGCCATTGGTTCTGGATGATCGGCAGGCTCGAGGCCGGAGTCACGTTCGACCAGGCTGATGCGGAGATGGAGACGCTGATGGCGCAGTGGGCCATTGACTATCCCGACCACCACGTGGGTCATGGGTTGTACTTGACTCCGCTCCTCAAAGATATGGTTGGTGATGTTCGACCTGCTCTGTTGATTCTGCTCGGCGCCGTTGGGTTTGTTCTGCTTGTCGCCTGTGCGAATGTTGCAAACCTGATAATGGCTCGGAGCGAGGGAAGACGACGAGAGCTAGCCGTGCGAAAGGCAATGGGGGCGGGCAAGGGTAGGCTTGCCCAGCAGCTTCTTACGGAGTGTGCCGTGTTGTCGGTAGTGGGAGGTGCGCTTGGATTGATGCTTTCAGCGGTGGGAGTGAGACTGCTGCTTGCGTTGGAAGGTGGCAACGTTCCGCGTACGGAGTTGGTGGGAATTGATGCTCGCGTGCTCCTGTTCACTGCAGCTGTCGTCTTGGTTACTACCGTATTCTTTGGATTGATACCAGCTCTGAGAGCGGAGCGAACCAACCTGCAGGACGCCTTTCGAGACTCTTCAGCAAATGCCACTGTCGGTAGAAGCCGTTTGCGGTTCCGTGGTGCGCTACTCGCGTTCGAAGTCGCGATCGCGATTCTGTTGGTGATAGGTGCCGGTCTTTTGACCAGGAGCTTTTGGCGACTAATGCAGGTCGAACCGGGATTTGAGACTGAGAACGTCCTTGCTGTGCGTTTCTCACTGCCGTCGAGCAGCTACTCGCCTCCTGATGCCGTCAACTTCTTCAATGGCTTGAAGGAGCGCGTGGAGGGCATCCCGAATGTCGAGTCTGTGGCATTGGTGCGAGATCCGCCGTTGCTCCGGAACGATGTCGATGGCCGGTTCCACATTGAAGGGCGAGAAAGCGCTGGTGCTGGAGAGTTTTGCTGCACCGGAGGTCCCGTGACGCTTGGTGATGGTCTCTTCGAGACACTGGGAATCCAACTCCGCCGCGGTCGATTGATCGATGAGACAGATGTGGCAGATGGCCCTCTCGTTGCGGTCGTTGATGAGGAGCTGGCTCGGCAGTACTTCCCGAATGAAGATCCGATTGGAAAGAGACTGCGTTTTCTCATGACCGACGGCCCTTGGGCAACCATTGTAGGTGTGGTAGCCAATGCGAAGTTCTACGGCTTGGCGGAAAACTACCCGATGTACTACCACTCCTACGATCAAATGGTCTCTTGGACAGGGGGCTTTGGCGCTCGGTCTATGAGTCTCTTGGTTCGCACACGTAGTGATCCGCTATCGTTGGCTGGGCCGGTCAGAGATATCGTGAGAGCTGTTGATCCAGATCTGCCGATCGCATGGATGCGAACGCTGGATGATATTGCCTCGGAGTCGGTGTCTCGGCCGCGATTTCTGATGACGCTTCTCGCAATCTTCGGTGGGGCTGCACTGTTGCTCGCAGCCATCGGTGTATACGGAGTAATTTCCCATTCAGTGGCTCAACGCACTAACGAGGTCGGTATCAGGATGGCATTGGGCGCTGCCTCTACCACAGTGACCGGAATGATTGTTCGACAGGGTCTGGCGTTGGCGATGCTGGGCATGATCGCGGGAGTCGTGGCAGCGATTGTCGCATCGAGGCTATTGACCGGGTTCCTATTCAACGTACAAAACACCGATCCGATGACACTCGTGTCGGTTGTTGGGATCATCTTTGTGGTGGTGCTGTTGGCTTGCTATATACCGGCACGGAGGGCAAGCCGAGTCGATCCGCTGGTGGCTCTTCGCACAGAATGAGTCCGGGAGTGCCGTGTAGGAACTTTCTCGCTCACGGTTGCGTAAGATGTGAACAACAGATCTCGGCCAAACGGCCGATATCAATCACGAGCGACCTTGGATAGGGAGCCGATGGGACGAGCGGACATGAGGCAGGCACCAGCAGACATTGCACTACTCGCCTGCGTGCTGAATGGTGACGAGTCTGGGCTTGCAGCGCTGTTGGAGCGACATTGGCATTCCCTGGTCAAGTATGCGTTTTCGATACTCGGCGACAGGGATGCTGCGGAAGATGTTGTGGAAGAAGTGTTCGTCCGTCTATGGGAACATCGTGACACGCTGGGGTTGGAGGGCTCAGTGCTCGGCTTGCTGTTCCGCATGGCTCGCAACCTCAGTCTCGATGAACACCGTCATGTTGAGGCCCAACTACGCGCCGCTCGGAAAGCGCCCGTGCCGATGGCTGTACCCACCCCGGCGGAGTACGTCGAGGGCGAGGAAGTCCACTCTGCCGTGGCAACTGCCGTCGCCAACCTGCCGCAACGCAGACGCGAAGTCTTCGAGCTCGTAAGGCACCACGGATTGTCGTATCGGGAGGCGGCGGACACCCTCGGCCTGGCACCACAAACCGTTGCCAATCACTTCACTTTGGCTCTGTCAGATCTCAGAGAGGCTCTTGGCCCGCTCATGCGAAATCAACGCGACGATTTGGCTTGGCGGGAAGCCGGGCGGCAGTATCACATGACCGGAAAGGCCGTCGGACAATAGGGTCGGATTCGCGGCCTCCAGCAGTCCCTACTCCATCGCAACGCCTGAGTTCAACAGCTCGGACAGAACGTAGTCTGTCAGAATGCAGAGTTCCCGATCGTTGAGTCCATGATTAGACGAGGCTGCATTTCATGGAACCGGATCGGACTGACTGCAAGCTGGTGCTGCGTTTGCGCAATGGCGATACCAATGCCCTGGATGCCGTTCTGAAGCTTCACTGGGCGCCGGTTCTCCACTACGTGTCGGCGTTGGGCGTAGACGGTGACACCGCTGAAGACGTCGCTCAGCAGGCTTTCGTGCGGCTGTGGGAACGGCGCGAGATCCTGAGATTGGAAGGCTCGCTACGGGGATTGCTCTGCCGCATCGCTAGAAACCTGTGCTT
>CAYTDU010000612.1:0-3873 GCA_964436395.1 uncultured Gemmatimonadaceae bacterium
GACCTCAAGCGTGTTCGCCAGCCCCGCGTAGCCACCCTCTGGAACTAGAGTCTCGTAGAACCCGATGTGATAGTCCATGTAACCGTGCCGGGTCAAAGGCCAGGCACACTCCGTTACCGTGTGATGTCCCTGAGGAACCATCGACGCAATCGCTATGAGCTGTGCAACAGGATTGACATGACCGCCGGACGCCCAACGCATCGCGGCGATTGAGTCTGTCGTGGTCCCGGACACATCGGCTCCTTCCTCCTGGAGTCCGTATGTCCAGTCCAACGTCGCAATAACACTATCGTCTCCGAATTTGAATCTCTCGACTCCACGTAGCGAGACGCGCTCGCGAGGTAAGGGCATGAATGGCGCGCCTACCTCACCTGCTTCACCAGGTTCCCTATTCAATCTGTGCCTGTGGCCCCACCCGACGTCACTTTTTTCCGGTTTGGCGTACACCGGTTGAGGACGTAGATCGTCTTTGCTGGCCATTATGTGCCAGTGCTGGTCAATCGCCGGCACCCATTTCTGCTCGGCAAGTTCGCCAAACAGCCTGATCACGTCCGAACACACATGAAGCCATGTATAGCCGTCGCACACCATGTCACCTGCTACACGGCGGAATACTTCCCCCAGCCCACCGGTGCACGGCCGTGTGTGACAATGCGCCCACATCGCAAAGCTAGTGGACTCCTTCAGGAAGCTTTCCAGGCGGTCGGGGTGGGTAGCCGTCAACGACAAGATCTTGTCGATCATGTTCAGGATCAATCTGCGAATGTGTTCCTTCTGAGTCGCCAGGAGGTACCGGCCAATGGACTTGGCGGCGTTGACTTCGAGTTCTCTCCTCCCAAGCCTGATTTGTCTCATTTGATCGCTACTCAGCAATTGCATGGTTTTCCCTTTCTCTTCCGACACAAGCAGCAACATTGACTGTCCTCACATCCTCAGCCCATTCGTCGCTGTGACCTATCACTCACAACCTTGTGGCACCACTTCGACGCCAATCATCTATGCTGCTCCTCTTGTTGGCACTCTTTTCTACTCGCCAAAGCTACCGTTCTCAACGCACGATAGATACGGGGCTTACCCACCCTTCCGCGGCCACTCAACGTAACTGCTGTGTTCCGACTTGCAGCCCTCGTCTGCGGTGCTGACGGTGCAGCATATCCTCAACTCGCACCCCACGAAACCATCGTGTTCCCCGAACCACAGAACCGACTTGTCTTTCTGGTCTTCACGTTCTTCTGTCGTGATCTCGATCGTCAGGATGGCAGACCGAATCCCCTCCGGTGCCATTCCATTGGCTTCCAGATGATGCCGGAACTGCGCGAGGAGTGTGTTCAAGATCGCCAACCTCGGGATGTAGTCGCGCTCGAACCGGCACGTCCTTTTCACTAGATCGACTTCTAGTCTTCCGGTCCCGAGTTGAACAAGCGCGCGCTTGTCGTGTTGCAGATTCCAGCCGCAGAACCCGTGGCAGAGCGTGTCGGCAAGTTGCTGCAAGAATCCGCTCACGTGCCGCTTCCAGCAGGCCTACGTAACCAAGGCCAGGAGTATCAACAGCACCATTACTAGACAAGCCAGCAGGATGGTGAGCACCACCGGATGTTGGATGTAGTTGCGGAGCGGCGCCCAAGGGTCGTCCGGTGTTGACGTTGGAGGTGGACCATGGGGTTTACGAACCCGCGAAGCCTGTCCGGCAGACAGGGACTGCTGCATCGGCCTCGTGGGTGGAGTTGCCGGACGCTCCCTCGTGTGTGGAGGTTGGCTTGGAGCACGCGAACTCGGTTTGATTTGCTCGAGTTGGGACCTGTCGATGGTGGGGTACGGCCCCGCCCTCCCAAGAGTGGGACGTTTCCTGCCGACCACAGACGCGACCACCGGCTGCAGTATACCGGTGAATCCGAGGTCGAACTCGTCTTCGCTCTTCTTCTGCAGCCTGAGTGCCTCCACCTTGCCACTTTCTATGTCGCGAGCGAAGTAAACTCGGCCTCCTCCCTGAGTTTGCATCTCACCGAGGATTTCAAACCTGTCGGTCGCGAACTCCTGGACGGCATCGCGCAATTCGTCCGCGGTCCATTTTTGTTCGGATCTGTCGTACAGATCGTTGCCGCAATTGGGACAGAACCTGCCCCATTTCTGCATGCGTGTTCCGCATTTCGCGCATGGATTGTCAAACGAAGGCAGCGTTGGATTCAGTTCATCAAACACATCGAGCACATACTCATCCGGTTCCATTCGACTGGGGGTGAGCTTCAAGGCAACGAGTTTGAAAGCAGCTTTCTCTCTGGCCAAATAGACTATTGTGGAGTTGTCGCCTCGACCGATTTCCCCAAACACTTCGTAATCGGCGGCGGCCATCTGCTTTACGCCCTCCAAAAGCTCATCCTTCGGTTCCGCGCCTTCTGCGACCGGCTGGAGGTGCATTACTGTCTTTCCTGATTGGTGCAATTCACCCACTGGCGACTCCCTCAAAAACCTGTACGCCGGATTCTGGCCAACACCGTGATTTTACGACGAAAGTGTCGTGCTGCAAAGCCTCGATTGAGAGTCCTGTCAAGTGCCCTCGTTCGCAACTCCCTTCACAAAACCACCCGTGCTCGAGCACACACTCTTCACAGCAACTTCAAGCGGATTCTTGAAAGCATCCTGGAGCTTCGCGGCCAGTAGCTCCTGGTAATGCGGGGATTTTACGTCGAGCTCTCGGTCGGGGTATTTAGTCATGTACTCCTGGGCTGCGTCCGCATGGGCTGAAACAAGCGTCTGAGGAGCACTGGCGAACTTGGCGAGCACTTCGTCGGCAATAGCTTTGACAATCTTGCGCTGAACGTCTTTGGCCTCCGGGATTTTCAGGGCGTCGCCAGCTACCTCGGACATCAGCGTGTTGACGAAGGCCTCCGTTCCAGCGATCACGATCTGCTCGGTATCTCGAACTCCAACAACGAGGCTGCCATCGGAGCGGCGTTTCAACTGTTCCGGCCGCAGTTGAAGCTCAACGTACTTGACAGCAGCGGCCTTGGAGAAGGCCAATGTCGCCTTCATCATTTTTTGGGCTGCGCCAACAAACGCCCGCACTATCAACATCGTCGTGAGCTTGCGGCGTAGATGGGCTCTCGCGGTCCGGAATGCGATCGCCCGAATTGTTGGTGCTGCACCACGAAGCACAACGACCGCCAGTTCTGCGACAATCGGCGCGACAGTCTTCACGAACTTCCAGCCCGAAGTGTCCTGGCGAGCGTGCCTGAATGCGGGACCGAGTTTCTGGCCGCTTCTGCCAGCGGAGGCTGCACGGACCAAAGAGGATTGGCTCGTCTCGCGCAATCCCCAGAACTTGTATTCTCCATCGACCAAACAGAAAAGGTCCTCTCCTACGAGGATTGCCAGAGTCCCGTACACTGTTCCCGATTGCGGGTCCGGACCCCCGGAGATTTTGGTGATCACCCAGCCGACCGTGATTGTCATTCCGAGACTGTTGGCGATCATCTTGAAACCTTCACTCATATCGAGCAGCTTGACGGCTTCAGGATAGTTGCGATCGGCGAGGGCGATGCTCAACTCCTGGACGAATATGGGATCGCCTTCCTGATAGTAACCGCGCGTCTTGTCGCCGTGCGGGAAGGTCAGTTTGTCGGCTGGATGGTAGTGCCCACTGGTTCCGTCGTACTCGAATAGGCAGTAGTCGCCAGGGCCTTCCAGCAGCACCATAGCTGCCCGCGAGAACACGTGGAGTTCTAGCTTGTTGCTCAGCTTGAACGGGTTCCGGCCGAGCCCACTGCGGAACGAGGCCTCGTCGTTCTTGCCAGTGGGGCCGGGTGTCTTTTTCGGCGACCCCTCGCTGTCCGGGGACGCCGCAGTGTTTCGGTTCCCTAGCGGCTGACGTCCCCG
>CAYTDU010000613.1:0-3862 GCA_964436395.1 uncultured Gemmatimonadaceae bacterium
AATAACCGCAGAGAACCGGGCCCGCATTTCCGGATCGACCAACGCACCTCTGAGAACCTTGTAGCCGATGAACAGCAGAAACAGGAATAGAGTCGACGTGAGTTTCGCATCCCAATCCCACCAGGCCCCCCAAATGGTCTTCCCCCATATTGGGCCGGTCGTGAGCATGACAACGCCGAAAACCAAGCCCACTTCGGCAGATGCATCGGCTATGGTGTCGTGCTTCTGCTCCCTCCGCAGCAGGTACACCAGGCTGAGCGTGGCTGTTACCCCAAACGCAATAAGAGACGCCCACGCCGAGGGAACATGAATGTAGAAGATCTTTTGGGCGGGCCCCTGAGTGCTCTCGACGGGCGTGAAGAATGCAGCCCATACACACACGAAAGCCAGCCCAAGTAGTCCGCAAAAAGTCAGCGTCCACCCTCGCCTCAAAGTCCGCGTTACTGCACTCTGCTCCATCATTCCTCGACAGTAGAGTCAAAGAGCAAGAAACAAACCGCAACGAATGCGATATCAAAGGCCCCCAGGAGCTTCAACCAACCGGTGAATTCATTCAACGGGCGCCCGACGAGGATTCCCGCGGTTGTTTGAACGGCTCCGACTATTGGAGGTAGCAGGAACGGCAACAGCAATATCGGCAGCATCAACTCCGCGAACCTAGTTCGCACTACCATCGCCGACAGTAAGGTACCTACGCTGACGAAGGCGAGAGTGGCCATCGCGGTTACCAGGGCCAACTCCGGTAGTGCATGGAAAACATTCACGTTGAAGAACAAGGCAAAAAGCGGCAGTGATATCAGTTCCACTACGGTCACGAACACGAGGTTGCCCAAGAGTTTGCCGAGGAATATTCCCGAGCGCGGCACCGGCGTGAGCAACAGTCCGTCGAGCGCCCGATTCTCTCTTTCGAGCAAGAACGCTCTGTTGAGCCCCAGCATCGCGGCGAATGTGAAAGTCACCCACAGCGCCGCCGGCGCTACGTCCAGCGAAGTCACTACGGACGGGTCTCTCGAGAAGTAGAATACGGCGAGAACGAGCACGGCGAAGACCATTGATGAAGCAAACGCCGTCTTGGTCCGCCACTCGATCTTGAGGTCCTTTGCAGCAACTGCCACGGCAGTACTCCACAGCGAGCTAGACAACCGACGCCAACTCCCGGTAACGAGCAGTAATTGCGTGGGCGTCACGGCCGTCGGTAGACTCGAGGGCACGAACTCGACCCGCAACAAGATATCCGACGTGGGAGGCGAGCTCGACTACGTCGGCCAGCTGATGTGTTGCCAACACCACAGCCCTGTTTTCCGCCCTCCAACCCACCAGCATGTCGCGCACCAAACACGAGGCCGAGTCGTCCAACCCCGTGAGCGGCTCATCTAGAAGCAGTAGCTGAGGATCGGGCAGCAATGCGCGAGCGAGCGTCAGCCGTTGCACCATCCCTCGGCTGTATGTCGCTACCCGTCGGTCCGCATGTTCGCTGAGCCCCATGATCTGCAGGAGTTCTTCGACTCGAGCGGTTTCGCAACAAGCGTAGAGTTTGCGATAGAACTGAAGGTTCTCACGAGCGGATAGAGACTCGTACAACATCGAGTCGTGCGCGACCATGCCTATCGAACCAGTTCGATGAACGGTCCCGCTAGTCGGTTTCAACAAACCAGAGAGGACCCGGATGAGTGTTGTCTTGCCAGCACCATTGTGCCCAATAAGCAACAAGGTTTCGCCACCTCGCAGCTCAAACGACACGTCTTTCAGCACGTACCTGTATCCGAACCGACGAGAGACACCGGTGGCCCGAAGGGCCATATCGGATTCAGACATCAAACCGGCAGGGAGATTGGCTGCACGCTTCAGCGTGCCTGACCATCGTCCAGCTCAAAGAGGTCGTCCAATTTCGTGAGCGAGAGCAAGGCGCGCAAATCTTGTCTCAAATGTGTCAATGCTACGGGAACCCGTTTCGCCTCTGCTTTTCGCTGCAGAATAATGAGTGCATTCAAACCCGAGCTATCCACTGACTCGAGCGAGGAACAGTCAATGACAAACCGTCCCATGCCGGTGGGTATTCGGTCCACGATCACAGCCGCTGCCCGCCGGAACGCCATCCGCGACTCGAGACCGAGTTTTTCAGGGGCGCATATCGAGTAGTCGGATTCTGCGATGTGTGCATTTGGGGACGCGGCAGGTTGGGCAGAATCGTGTCCGTCTCGCGTTGAGTCGTCCCGTTGCCCCGTTGGGTTTAGGTCGCTCCTCACCCTGAAGTGAGCATCATCTGCTGCCAGTGGTTGTAAGACAGACAAATGCATACCCCCGGTTGGCGACCCAACCGTTCTATGAAATGAAGCTATGCCTCGGTTTCGCTGTTCTGCCAAATTAACGACCCGAGCAACGAAAGTGCGAAAATCACCGCGATTATGACCGCACTGGCCACACACCATTGACACCATGCATGGATGACCCACGCCTCGAGGTAAGTCAGGTACGCGGAGAACGCGAGCCCTATACCTGAAAGCGCAGTCACCAAGATCGTCGGCTCACGGCGCTCGAGCCAACGTGGCTGCAAGCCCAATAGGCTCACCACAAACAGGGCGGCGAACCCGACAACACCGTACAGCGCCACCGGCACTCCCAAGAAGTCGGAGTAGGCACTTGTCTGCACTGTCTCGCATCCGTCGGTAGTGCACGAGAGATCGCCCAGAACCCCTATCTTCCACAAGAGGAGATACAGTGCAACAAAGATGCCGAGCAGAGAGAGCACTGAAACGGCCATTAGGTGTTTCACTGCCGCTCCTCCGCAACAGTTTCCACCATTGCCCTGAGGCTATCGTACGAGATCATGCCGATCGCTCGATACGGCCCCACGTCAAACGTCGGAGTCGACCTGAGGCCGGCTGCGGAGATCTCTTCGCGGGTCGCAATTATGCGGTCGTAGTACCGTCCTTCCTCCACACACTTGTCGTACTGTTCCACATCCACACCGGCATCCCGGGCGTAGCGGCGAAATGTGCGGATCGTACTCCGTGACGTATGCCACTTGGGATCCGAGTACCACTCATTCTGGTTGAACATCAGCGCGTCGTGCATTTCCCAGAATTTCCCTTGTTCCCCTGCGCATTCAGCGGCGTTCATAGGTAGAAGAGATACCCCGTACAACGCGAATCCCCGAAAACGGAGGCGCGCTTTTCCCGTCTGTACTAGTCTATTAACGATCGTGGGGCCGTGTAGGACGGTGAATGTCGCGCAATGTGCACAGGTATAGTCGGCATATTGAACTATCTCCACTGGCGCTGAGTCGCTCCCCATTACGTATCCTGGAAAGGCCGATGCACCTAGTGACAGCGGCTCGTCGAGAACCCGCACTGGCGGCGCCCCCCCCCTACTGGCCAGCCAGATAGCTGCGGTACCCGCTACCGCTATCACGCCGAGCAAGGCATAGAAATACTTCATGTTCAGCGCTCTTGCCATTTACCTGTCTCCTCCGAGTCCCCGAAATCGAGATCGTCCGTCTGTCGTTTTGCTCGTTCCACTATTCGGCGGCTTTCCGCTACCTCCGGAGTGTCATAAGTAATGCGTACTTCGTAGCGGAACAGCTCCGCCCTAGCATCCCCCAACATCTTCTGCAGCTCGGGGCCCGCTTCCAGCAGGTCGTCGTCATTATCCAGCTCGTTGATCCTATCTGCAATCGCCCTGAGTAGCTCAACGAGCCGCGCTGGCCGATCATGTTCGTAGACGGAATCTGCCACTAGAAGCTCCCGGTCAATCTTCTACTAGGTGCGTAACAAGCATGTTCCCGGCTAAGCATCGTCGTCTCTCTTGCCCTCACCTCACACCGTTGGTACACTTAGCCGTTGACCTCTGTAACTGGTAACCA
>CAYTDU010000614.1:0-3858 GCA_964436395.1 uncultured Gemmatimonadaceae bacterium
GTTGTTCCAGGATTCGTGCATAATTTCTGGGGCGAACAAGGTCAAGGTGGCATCGACAGACACGACGGCTGATTTCCTTTCGACCAAGCTGGTCACGGGGGCTGGTCTTGGTTCTGCGATCCTTAACCCCGGGGCGAATGAGCAGTTGCAGGTTTATTACACCGGTGGTGCTTGTCCGACTGGTGCTGGGAGGATTTACGTCGACGCGTTGAGCGGAAGCGATGCGACCGGGGATGGCACGATTGCGAATCCGTATCAGACGTTGCCCGTGGCTGTGACTTGCCCGAGGTGTGCGCCTCCGACTTCTGCTGCTGACTTTCTTACGCCCATCGAGTTCATCCTTGCGCCCGGTCTGTACGGGCCGCCATTGGGGATTGCGGCTACGTCGGTATCATTGCCGCGTCGTCTGAAGATCTCGTTCACGGGTTCTGACGTCGTCATGAACCACCATTTGGATTGGGGTGTGTACGAGGCCGATTACACTGCGCACGGCCTGAGCACCTCAAATTATTTCCCAGAGCTGAACATTGTCGGGAAGAATGGGTCGGGGCGACCTCAGCCGGTCCATGTGCTCCCTGCTGACAATGCGTATACAGCTCCGTTCTTTGTGGCCGCAGTCACGGCACAGAAGAAGGACGTCGGTGGAAATGCGATTCCTGGCTGGGTTCTGCGGATGCGAGACGTGGTTTCCTGGTTCGTCGGAACGATGGCCAGTGGTGGTCTTGTCGTTGGTGACGAGACAGGTGTGCTGCGACTCTGTGCTCAGGGATGTACATTCGGGGATCCGGCAACCCTTGGAGCGATAGGTGGTCAGCGTGAGCCGGTGATTGCCGCTCGTGCGAACGAGGTGGCAATCTACGCTTTGGATGTGAATTTTGAGGTGCCCATAGTCGGGAATACGGTCATCAGGCGAGCTACGCGTTGCGTGTTTGCTGGCCTCGACAGGGGGTTCGGTTTTTCTTATCCCGCCGGTGCCGTTGGCGTTCCAGACGGGTTGATCGATTTTGGCGAGCTGGCGTTCGTCGATTGCCGGTTTGACGCGCCGATACCTGGGTTTGCTTACGACGTGGGTTGGGACGGGGTTACGGCTCCGGCTACCAACCCGCCGACCTTCGACGCGACGAGCATGAGGTCTGCTGCTGATCTGGAGAACCTTTTGGGTGGCCCGATGGTCATCGCCAACGTCGGGCCGACGAGTGTCGCTCTGGTTGAGCAGGACGTCCGTTTCCAGGGGGTATTCACGACAGGTCCGTTTGACCTCGCTCCGATCGTGGTAGGGGCGCCGTTCCCTGTTCCAATGGACCTCGCTGAGTTCCATGATGTTGGGGACTTCGTCCATGCTCCGGGCGTGCCGCTGATCATCTTCAATCGAGGTGGTCAGTTCAGGTTTTCCTTCCTGGCAACCTGGGAGAACCTCCAGCTATTTTCGCGGAAGACAATTGGTGCCGCAATCCAGCTCACCCCTGGCGGTGGGGTGGCGGCCCTTGTTCCGCAGACCCAGGTTTACTCGGAAAGTGGCGGGCTGAATCTGAAGTCGTCGTGTGTTCTGTCCGGGTATGAGATGGCGATCCAGGACGGCGATGCTGTCGAGTTGGTTGCGTGGAACGACAGTCCAGTTGTTGGCTTTGGAGCCTTGAACCTTCTGCCCACTGACACGTGGTTGCGGATAGAGCGAATCGGATAGGAGTAGACGATGGTTGCCCCAAACCGCCACATGTTCTGTCTCGCGTGCGGCGAGATCATCGCGCAGGATCAGATCGCCAATCACATGACTGCGAATCCCAGTCATGCTCTGATTCGCTATCACCACAATTTGCCCGAGTCTCCCGGTGATGATCCCATCGGGATGATTGTCAGTGGTGCCTTGAACGGGAGCGCTTGCATCCATGTGGACGGTAGCCGTACCGACACGGATACGCCGGAGTCCGGGACGGCTGCGCAGCCATTCCGTACGATTCAGGATGCTGTGGATTACGTCGTCACTTCGATCGCTGGTCCGGCGACGTTGGTCATTGAGCCGTCTACGTATCTGGAGTCGGTCACCATGCCAGACTACATCCAGATCGATGCTCGTCCTGGGGCGGTTTTGCGCGCGCCCACTGGTGGGAATGATGCGCTGACGATCACTGGCACGATTGGGGATCCAGAACCTGCATTCGGTGCAACGCTCATTCGTGGGTTGCAGGTGGTTTCCGACGGGGACGGGAGCCTTGATTCGTGGGCATTGGTCATTGCTGGCGAGTACAGTGCTCCGGACGTCCGTGAGCCGTTTGTGGTCCTGAGCAATGTCTCCATGGATTCTTACAACGAGGGCAACTACGTCTGGAACAAGGGCGGGGCCATGTTCTCGCTCGGCAGTTGCTCCATGGGCGGTGATGGGACCGGCGGTGTTGGTGTGAAGCTCAAGCCGTCGACTTCTGGGTTGTCGTGCCAGTGCATTTGTGACGGGGCGAACATCGGCTTCGGCACGAACGCAATCGAGGCTTACGAGGATTCGTTTTTCGTTGGCAACGATTGTCGTTTTTTCACGAACGACGGAAATCCGGGGACGAAAATCGTTGTCAACATGGATGCGACCGCAGGGTTTTCCCTTGTGAGCATCTACAGTCCGAATAGCATGTTTGGTACGCCTGACAAGTTCGTCGAGGCTGTCGGCTCTGGTGTTGGTGGGGCGCCGACTGCCCTTGTCGCGCTTTATGGCGGAAACAACGATCTGTTTGACGGTTTTAACGGCGATCTCGTGGACATCTCCGATGGTGTCTTGTTCCGGATGGCAGACGGGGCAATGGCTTCTGGAGGTGGTCGTGGTGTCGTCATCGATGACGCGTTCATGCAGTGCAGGAACGCAAAGTTCCGGTCGGGTGATGGCCTTGCGCTTGAGGTGAGAGGCGACGACTCGTCTGTCCAGTGCGTTCAGTCCGAGTTTCTTGGGTATTCTGGGGGGCCTGCGAGTCCGGTTCCTGGGCCGTGTGTCCTTGTGGATGTGTTGACTGATTCGGTCAAGATCGACGGCGGCTTGCTGACCGGTGCGGGGACGGTCGTGGACGTTGACCGAGGGACAGCGTGGCTGATTGGCGGTGTGGACATCGATCCCGATGATGTCGCCGATGTCGCCTATGACGTTGCGGCAGGCGCGGTTCTGTACAGGGGGCACTGCAATGTTCGGCGTGGGACCAGGACTGTTTCTGGCACGGAGAACCTCCTGCATTCGTGCTTTGGCGAGGTTGAGGTTGGCGGGGCTGGTCAGCGTGCTCGTGTCACTTCGATGGGGACGCCCTATCCTTCTGGCGGAGATGGCTACGAGGCCGGGAGCCTCCTCGTGGATCCGTCAGGCTCGACGTTCCGTCTCCACCAGAATGTGGGTACCGAGGCTGCCCCAGTGTGGAAGCCGATCTCCAACGGGTTGATGTCTGGGGCTGGCAGTCCCGATGGGTCCGTGAGCGGACATGCGGGACTCCTCTACCGTGACACCTCGACCGATGACATTTGGGTGTGCGCGCAGGATAGCAGCACGATCTGGTTGCCTGCTGGCAGTGGTGGTGGTGGCGGTGGTGGTTTGCCGACGGCTGTCGTGGACATGTCTGGTGGCGGAGCCATCAATGTTGCCGACTCTGGGAAGTTGCTGAAGGCAGGTAACGGAGATGCTCTCGTTCTGCCTGCGCCGTCGTCTGGGTTGGATTACTTCGTCTATTGTGTGGGATCTGGCTCTCAGTATCTCACCCTCGATGCTGTGACGAACGGTAGTACCATCTACGGCCCATATCAGTCCGCTCATGGGGCTTGGAACGTCATGCGCGTGTACGGCGATCCGTCGTATGTTCGCGTTTACGCCGTTGAGGTGGCCCCTGCGACGTGGGC
>CAYTDU010000615.1:0-3855 GCA_964436395.1 uncultured Gemmatimonadaceae bacterium
CCTGTGCCTCACCAGGCGCTGCTGCTACTGCGAGCGCTAAACCAACTCCCAGAGCACCTAACGCTAAACGTTTCATCTTACACCTCCATTGTCAGAGCCACTGCTTTGCCTGCCTCGCCCACATGAAAAGCACTCATCGTGCCAGAAGCATAAGTTGTTGTAAATAAAGAGCTTAAAGGTGCTGCGACAGTTCAAATGAAGGTGAAAAGTGTCCATAATATAGGACACCTTTACCAAGGTTGTCTGCGTGTTTGTCAGCAGACCGCCTCGCCTTTTTCGGGTTGCTCTCGCACTGGCTATCGGCCACCTTCACATGAGAACGTTTCAAGGACCACGAATGCGGTTGATCGCTGGCTTCGGACTCGTAGGTTTGAGCCTCTTCATGTTGATGGGTTTCTTGGACGCCGAATTGACTGGCTCTGCTCTGAATACGCTACTCACCCTGCTCGTTGCCGTTGGTATCCCAGGTGCGGCTGGAGGCGCCCTTCTTCACCAACATTTCGGCCAGAGGAACCGGCTTGCCAGCAGTCGGGATTCACTAAAACGACAGACGCAGGAGGCCGAGCTGCTGAGGCTCGCCGGGGAACATGGTGGCAGGCTGACGGTTGTGGAAGTGGTCCGAGAGATGGCCGTCACACATTCTGAAGCAGAAGAACTGTTGCGGTCGCTTCAGGTACGCGGTGTCACCGAAATCGAGATAACCGAGAGCGGGATGCTGGTATACAAATTCCCTGATGTACAACTTCTCGGCGAGAAGGCAACCGGAAAAGGAGTGCTCGATGACTGACACCGAAATTCGGTTGCCGTGTCCCGCCTGCCTGGGCGTGATGATGGAGAAGCTCAAACCCGTACGCGAGAGAGGTCTGGTGCTGGACTACTGCCGGCGCTGTGGTGGTGTGTGGTTCGACGCAGGTGAGGTTCGCGCACTCCGCGAAGCTCAGCCAAAGGGCCTCGGTAGCTGCGTCGAATTGCGTGAGACAGCCTTTCGCATGTCTTGCCATTCCTGCCATGCACCGATGGATCGAGACGCAGATTCGTGTCCCGCATGCGGGTGGAAGAACCGGCTCGATTGCCCGACTTGCCAGAGACCTCTTGAACGCATAGAACGAGATGGTCTAGCTCTTGACGCCTGCAAACCGTGTCGCGGGGTTTGGTTCGACAACCATGAACTCGCACAGATCTGGAATCTCGAGATGCGGCGTAACCTCCCGACCGTCCAACAGTCAGACCGCAGCATGACCGTTGCAGACATATTCTTGTTGGACGCGTTTCTCTGGGCTCCCGATCTCGTCTTCGTCTCCGCGACTGGTGTCGCGCATGGTGCCGGGGCGGTTGCGGGAGCAGCTGCCGACGTCGCAGGTGGTGGATTGGGGGGGGTAGCCGAGGCGGCCGGAGGAGTGGTGGAGGGTGCCGGTGAGGTCGCCGGATCGGTGTTCGAGACGATCGCCGAGATTATTGCCGGGTTGTTCTGAGGTGACTTCGTGAAAATCATCGATGTAAACGAAGAGAACGTCGATGATATCGGGTTCTTCTGCTACATGAGCAAGAAGAAGTCTATCGGCTACAAGAGGAAGCTCGAATGGCTGAGCGCGCGATTCTCAGAAGGAATGAGGATCAAGCTGCTGGAACTACCCGATCGTGGATTCATCGAGTACCTACCAGGCGAACATGCATGGCGAGCTGTGGATGCGAAAGGTTACATGTTTGTTCACTGCCTTTGGGTCGTCGGAAGGAGCAAAGGCAAGGGGTACGCCTCAGCCTTGTTGGAGGAGTGTATCGAGAATGCCGCTGCGGAGAAGATGAAGGGAGTGGCCATGCTCACAAGCGAGAAGAACTGGCTGCTGAAAAGGCAGTTTCTCGAGAAACACGGCTTCGAGAGAGTCGAGGACGCACCGCCCTCGTTCTCTCTTATGGTCAAACGGTTCGGGAAATCGAGGTTGCCGTTTCTCTTGGACAATGCCGCCACCGTCCAACGCAAGTTTCCCAAGGGACTGACCATTTTCAGGAGCGACCAGTGCCCTTACATCGAAGACGCTACGACTGCTGCGGTGAACGCCGCCGAAAAAGCCGGCATTTCAAAACGCGTGGTAGAGCTAAACGGCGCCGACGAGGTTCGAACACTCTCGCCGACGCCGTTTGGTGTATTCGGCATCGTGCTGAATGGTAGTCTGCTCAGCTATCACTACATGTTGGAAAAAGACCTTCTACCGCAGTTGAGAATCTGAACGCACCCGCAAGCTCATAGTCCATCATTCAACAAACCTCTGGGATATCACCCTCGAGTATCCAACTCCAAACTTCCGTTCACGGCGCTCATCAGCAATGAGCGTCCACCTAAGCCGAGAGCACCTCTGATATCACCTGGACTGACGATTGTGAACTGCATGTCCGCGGTTACGCTTCCGTTCACCGTTTGGAGCTGGACATCCGCATTCATGTTCGCAGGCACTTGGACAAAAATGTCTCCGTTCACGGTCGCGAAGGAGAGGTCGTAATCCAAGTCGGTGACGCCGATCCTCGCGTCAATCGAGCCGTTCACAGTTCCAGCTGTCGCATGTTGTGATGTCGAGATATCTACACTTCCGTTAACGGTGTAGGCACGCGCATCACTTTCCAGATCCATGGCCGTCACTGACCCGTTGACCGTATACGCTACAAAACCGACGCCGGCTGGAACCGCCACTGAGAACGTGACCGTGACGTCGTTGTCCTGTGTGTTCACTCGGCCTCCTGTACCGGGAGCGCAAACGTTCGGCTGCTCACCAGGAACGTCAGGGTACATCGCGCAGATTGTGACTCCTTCATCGTGGGTGACCACTTCGATCTCCACTTCGTTGGGATCGCTGTCATTACCTTCCTTGGCGACCGTCACGATCACATAGTCTCCGGACGTAGCGCTTGCGAAAATATCACCGTTCACACCTTTGATCTCGATGTAATCGCCGCGAGAGATGTTTCCACTCCACTCGGAGTCGACGGTCATCGGACCGTTTGCATCGCCGCAGCCCACCGCTACGAGAGCTGTCGCCGCCAAGAATGTAACATTCAGTTTGCGCTTCATTTCTGTCTCTCTCTTGTGCCCATGTCCAAAGCAGGTCGCTGTTCCTTCAATTTGGTAAACGCAGAGCAACAGCGCTTTCTGACGAAGACAAATTGCAGGGCTCGCAGCGAGCCCTGCTGCACATACGCAACTTGCAGGCGATCTGATTCTGAGGTATGGTTGCGTGCAATACCTTGATTTGGGGAGGAAAGAACCATGTGGCTCAAACCAGGCGTTTCCGCAATCGTTCTCTTCGCTGTTGTGTTGGCTGGATGCGCTCAATCTGGTCAATCGAGTGGCGCAGCTTCGGAATCGGACGGACCCACACCGATCTTCTTCAACATCACTAGTGGTCCTGAAGACCCGCATCCGGTCACAATGGCACTTCAGTTGGCTGGCCATGCACTCGACGACCAACGCAGTGTCGTGCTGTTTTTCAATGTACGCGGCGTTCATATTCCAACAGGTGAGCTGTCAGACACGCTGGCGTTTGGCGATCGCCCGATCAAAGAAATGCTGGCCGGTCTAATTGGGCGTGGTGCCGAAGTCCACGTATGTCCGCACTGTATGTCCGCGCTCGGTGTGGAAGAGACCGATCTGATTGACGGTGCACAGGTCACGACCAGAGATCTCCTCTTTGCGCACCTCCAAGGCAACACGGCCGTCTTCACGTACTGACGGTAAGGCCCGCGGGCAGGCGCGCGTAGCGCAGCTCGCTAATTGGGTGTCGCAAGGACTCCGTAGCCTCGACGTTCTCAATGCTGCTGCGTTGAGAGCGTTGTGGCGGGAGCTGTCACCACAAGTTGAATCAATGC
>CAYTDU010000616.1:0-3846 GCA_964436395.1 uncultured Gemmatimonadaceae bacterium
CTGACTGGGTTACCGCTGGTAGATCCCGATACCCCAATCACCTGTTCCATCGTAGGGGACACGCTGACCATGGGCGAGGGTGAGGGCGAGGAGATGGAGTGGGTTTTTGTGAAGGTTTAGGGTGACGTTCTCGAAAACTCCTGACAACCCCTATACCTCCCCTTCAGTAAGTCTGGACTCCGCCACTTCCTCACCGGTTTGCAGCAATTCTCGGCTCTGCGCCTTTCTGGCGAGCGCCAGCATACCGGAAGCGCTGGCCGCACCGATCGCTGCGAACAGGGGGCCCAAGAACACCAAATTCTGTATGAATGTCAGCCCCTCTGCAAATGCTGCCACAGTCAACACGAAGAGCACTGAAAACGACAGCCCTCCGACGGCACCCCAACCAGCAAAACGGGGAAGAGACATCTCGTCAAACTGACTCCTACCCTCGCCGAGCACGAGGACACCAGAGAAAGTGACGCCTGCGATGAAGCCGAGCGCACCAAACCCGAGGGGGTAGGGAACGTCGGCGCCGGTGCTTCCGGTAACCAATAAAGCTCCCAGCATCAAAACCATGCCCGCCGTGAACCAGGTGAGACCCCAAGTCAGGCCCATCTTGAGTGCGCCGCGAATGCGGCGAAGCCACTTCTTCACTCCTGCCTCCTTGCTCGTTCTACGAGCACCTGGACTTTCTGTCACGGATTCTGCTTCACGTGCTCACTGGCTGCGCGACGCGCGCCCCTATTGGAACCTGAACACCAGCGGGAAGATCACCACCACGACCACCGCCCAAACCGCATACACCGGCAGGTAACCAGTCTGCCACCGCTCCAGAGGCGCGAAGGCCGCGCGCTTCCAAATGAACCTCGCGTACAGCACGGCTGCCCCGCCCAGGTTGGCCAACAGGATCAGGTTCTCGCCCAAGGCGGCTGTCCGGTTTGGAGTGAAACCGAATTCCGAGATCCGCGCCATGATTGCCCAAAGAGCCAAGGCGTCAACCAACAGGGCGCACACCACCAACAGGAGCTGGAGCTTGTCGAAGAGCCCGGGCTCCGCGTGAGGGTCCCTGGCGGAGATGGCGTACAGGTGGAGACCCACGACCACCACGAGAAGGAGGTCGAAGCCGATGAGGACCTCCCGTTCGATATTGATGCCGCTCCCCGTCCACGCCACGATTGCCAAGAAGGCGAGGAGCAGGAGAGTGAAGAGCGGTGTGAAGATCATGGTGAGGACCGGCGCCATGTTTTCGATGACGCTCTGCTTCGCCTCTACCAGCCACGCAGCGATCACAACTGCACCCACGGCCCCGCAGGGGAGAATCCACAGAGTCACCACCGATTCGGCGTCCATGCCGGCTGCCTCGAAGAGAAGCATGGTGATTCCCATGAGGACGCCGCCTCCGAGAGCGATGAGTACGTAATAGATGAACCATTCGCCGCTGAAACGGACGTAGTTCATACGCTGCTGGGCGTCGCGCCATAAACCGCCGGCGTAGGCCACGCCTGCGGCAAGCCAGAGAGCGATGGGGATGTGCAGTATCGCCAGTAGCTGGGTGTGTCCCTCGTGTACGAATGGCAACAGGTTCATCACCAGGGCCGCTGCAGCAAATGCCCCACCTAGCCACACCCACCCATATGCGGGAAGCTCCCGCTTCCAGCCGAGGAATGCCGCCAGAAACGGCAGTGTGAACAGGGTGATGTTGCGGATATACCAGAGGGCTTCCTCATCACCGTCCCAGCCGATGCCGAAGAAAGCGGGCACCTTGATGGCCACCCCTGCGGCCACGGCCAGGCCCAAAGCCACCAGAGCCTCCCGCCTCCAGTTCGTCTCACCTTCTGCCGAATCCGCAACCACCAGGTGCTTCCACAGTCGTTCCGAGTGTTCCCGTGCAAACTCACGGGAAAGCGTGTTCAACTCGCCGAGGCGCTTCACGCCTATGAGGAAGGCCTCATCCTCGTCGAGCCCCGCTGACTGAAGGTCGGCCACCTGGCTCCGGAGGTGGTCCTCGAGCTCATCCACGTCCGTCGCGTCGATGGCCTGCCGTCGACGCACGTACGCGCGCCATTCATTGATACGTTCCTCGAGCACCTGCTTTCCTCCTACGTGCGTTGTCAGATTTCCTGCGGCGCGAGCTAAGACGACTCGAACGGAGTTCCGCGGAGTGTCTCGTTCACGACCTGCCACTGCCGCTGTTGGTTCGCCAGCTCCTCGGATCCCCGGTCGGTGAGCCTGTAGTACTTCCGCCGCCTCCCAGACTCGGCTGTGCCCCAGCTGGCCTGCACCAGACCGTTGCGCTCCAGACGATGGAGCACCGGATAGAGCATGCCATCCGTCCATTGCAGCTCTCCGCCGGACAACTCGTCCACCCGCTTGATGATTGCGTAGCCGTAGCTCTCACCCTCACTGAGGATGGCCAGCACCAGGGGCGTGGCCGACGCGGCGACCAGGTCTTTGCCTATAGCCATGCCGTAAGAGCAGACGGAGTCCAAGACGGGCGTCGTCGATACATAGAGCTAGTATACATGGCAGATCTATGTATATGCAAGGTTAGTTCCTTAACGAAAACACCATGATCCACTTTTGTTCGCATAGAATCGGCACAGGTTGCGCAGATTTGGCGCATTACAACGAATTCCCCAAGGGTATAATCAACTCTGGACGGCCCGCCCCTACTCACATAGGTTACATGTAACCACTGTGCGGAGGGTCGGATGGCTCCATCTGACAAGAACAAGTCATCGAAGGAGAAGGTGCGAGCACACCGAACCAGGCTCCGTGAACAGGGTCTGCGCCCGATTCAGATCTGGGTGCCTGACGTTCGTGTGCCGGGATTTCGGGAGGAGGCGCACCGACAGTCACTTGCGGTAGCGCAGAGTGATCGGGCGGCTGAAGATCAGGAGTTCATCGACGCCGTATCTGACATGGGCCAAGGGTGAACCGAGGAGATATCTGGACGGTGTCCGGCGGTAGCGGTTACGCTGGGAAACCGAGGCCTGCGGTCATCGTGCAGGAAGACAGCTTCGATGCAACTCCGTCCGTTACCGTATGCGCATTCACCACCGACCCAACCGAAGCGCCGCTGCTTCGAATACCGGTTGAACCGACAGCACAGAACGGGTTACGGCAAGCGAGCAGCCTGATGGTCGACAAACTGACCACCGTAGCGCGAAACAAGCTTGGCAAGCGAATCGGTCACATCGAAGACGAAACCATGGTTCGCTTGAACCGGGCAATGGTCGTTTTCCTTGGCCTAGCCGGTTCATCCAGATCATAGCATAGACACATGCGCGAATGCCGTGGCTCTGTAGAGACAGGCAACGGCAAATGCTCCTCGATATCTCTGAATGCCTGAACTGCCTCGCGTGGTCGGCCGCACGATACTGCCTCTGGTCAACTCCTGTCTTGGACCGTATTCTAGTGACCGAGTCTCACCTCGGAGTCGACCCAGATGGCCGATGTGTTTGACCGACTGAAGGCAGCGCTGTCCGACCGTTATGCGATCGAGCGGGAAATCGGCAGCGGCGGAATGGCGACGGTCTACCTTGCCGAAGACCTGAAGCACCACCGCAAGGTTGCGATCAAGGTTCTACGCCCGGAGCTTGGCGCATCGATTGGTGTCGAGCGTTTTCTGCGTGAGATCGAGATCACCGCCAATCTGACCCATCCCCACATCCTGCCACTACTGGATTCTGGATCTGCAGAGGAACAACCGTCCGCCCGACCGCCTGACCGCCCGTCCGCCTTCTTGTACTACGTAATGCCCTACGTTGAAGGAGAATCTCTCAGGGATCGGCTCAATCGCGAGCACCAGCTTCCGATCGATGAGGCAGTGAAGATCGCGGGTGAGGTGGTCGATGCACTGGG
>CAYTDU010000617.1:0-3837 GCA_964436395.1 uncultured Gemmatimonadaceae bacterium
GCATGTACCTGGCGACCAGCGCCGAGGGGCTCAAAGAGGAGCCGAAGGACTACGGGCCACTACGACTGCTTGAGGTGCTCGAGCGCCTGGCACTCCTCGGCGCGGACGCGTATGAGAACGCCTTCTTGCGGGAGATTGCCGAATATGCCCGGACAAAGCAAGATCTCGTGATGACCGATACCACACTGTTCTACCAGGCTATCGAGAAGCTTGTCATCAAATTCGTACTGGAAGCTAAGAAACGAGTAACAAGAAAGGAGTGACCGCATGTCGGATCTTGTGGAGCTGTTTTGCGAGCTGGTACGTATCGACAGCGAATCCGGAGAGGAAGCCGCTGTCATCGAGCACCTGAAAGGACTATTCGAAAAGAAACTGGGCGCCGACTGCACGCTGGACGACTACGGAAACCTCGTCGCGCGCGTGGCAGCGAAGAATTCACAGGCGGACACACCGATTCTTCTCGGCGCTCATGCCGATACGGTGAAACCGGGCAAGGGAATCGAGCCCGTGGTAGAGAGCGGCGTGATCCGTTCAGCCGGCGATACAATCCTCGGTGCCGATGACAAAGCCGGAATTGTCGAGATCTTCGAGGCGGTCCGCACGGCAGACAGGCGGCCGCCGCTGGAAATCGTGATCACGCGTGAAGAGGAGACCGGCCTGCTCGGCGCAAAGAACCTCGATCGAACCAAGGTTCGGGCGAGCACGGGATTCATCCTGGATGGCGATGACCTCGACACGGTCGTCATCGGCGGACCCACCTACATCGCGCTCGACGTGGAGATCACAGGTAGAGCCGCGCACGCGGGAATGGAGCCGGAGAAGGGGATCTCGGCAATCCGCGTAGCGGCCAAGGCAATCGCTGCCATGCCCGAGGGGCGAATCGATGAGGAGACGACGGCCAACGTCGGAACGATCGAGGGTGGATTGATCCGGAACGGGGTTCCGGAGAAGGTGACTCTCCGAGCCGAGTGCCGCAGCCTCGACCACGACAAGTGCGTACGCCAGGCCGAGGTGATGCAACAGGCATTCGAGAAGGCGGCCGCGGACATGGGCGCCAAGGTCGATGTAAGGCTCACAACCGAATTCCGCGCCTCTCAGATCCCCGAGGACTCGCCCATCGTGCTGGCCGCGAAAGCGGCGATCGCAGCGGTCGGGCTTGATCCGAAGGCACAGGTTATCACCGGCGGCACGGACGCCCTCATCCTGAACGAAAAAGGAATTGCGGCAGTCGTTCTCGGCTTTGGCGGCCAGGAGGCCCACGCCACGCAGGAGCACATAGCCATCACCGATATGGAGAAGGCGGTGTCACTTCTGCAACACCTTCTCGCTGCCCTCGCGTGAAGCGCCAGTAGCGGCCGAGCGGAGTTGCCTCCAGCAAATGCGCATGTGCCGACAAGGGTTCCGTCTAGCTGGGGGCACCCCGTGCCTACCAATGGCTTTCCAAAGAAGCAATATCAGTCCACCACATGATGGTCCTACAGCTGATTCCGAACAGGCACGGCTCGTTGTACTTGTAGGCCTGGCCAATCCGGAAGTTCATGCTCGGTACAAGCGGCCCACTGCTGCCCTGTGGTAGCCCGACCACAAACAGCGCCGTCGGCGGATGAACCATCGCTTGCCGGAGGTAGATGAAACTCGCAGACTCCTCTAGGCTTACATCGCCGTCCGTGTCGAGCTTCAGGCTCATCCAGATGCTCTGGGCATCGGACACGGAGAACGTATAGTCCACGCTTCCGCTGTGGAGATTTCCCTCAAATAGGAGCGATTTTCCGTCGCTGGTCGGGGTGGGAACAACCCCCAGGGGAGCCACCCCACCGCCCGTCGATCGGTTCACGTTTTGGAAGTTCCCGTCAGTGCGCAGTTCCAGGCGATAGGAGTGACTACTCGCCCATGTGGATCCCGCGTTGACGGTGACGTGCCACGTGTCGGCTCCCCACACGAAGATTCCAGGCGTTCCTGCCATCGGCGGCCCACTGGGAATCCCCCCCCACGGTGGTGGGAAAACTACCGAACTCACGGAAATTGGCTGGGTTGCACTGTGGCTTGCACCACTGTCATCGGTTACGGTGAGTCGCACAAAGTACGTCATCCCGCTTGTATACGTATGCGACACAACAGGGACCGAAGCAGCCATCCCGTCACCGAAATCCCAGGCGTAAGAGACGATGGAGCCATTTGGATCATACGACGCCGTGGCGTCAAAAAGAACCGACTGCCCAACCGCCGGATCAGGCGGTGAGACTCTGAAAACGGCCACCGGTGGCCGATTCTCCGCGATCCGAGACAGTGCCACGTCAAGAGGAGTTGTCTGTCCCGCAACGATCGTCACCTGGTGAGTAGCGCTCTGATACCCGGGGGAAGAGAGCGATACGGAGTGAGTACCGGCAGAAAGCGGAATTTGCGCCGGTGTCGTGCCGACGACGGTGCCATCGACGGCGATGCTTGCACCCGGAGGGAAGGAGCTCACCCACAACGTTCCGGTTGTCGGTCCAGAAGTGACCACGGTGAAATTCACGGCATGCTCGGCCCAGTCGCCGGCCGGAACCTGTGTCTGCATCGTCCGACGCACGGAGTCGTGGAACGAGGTTGGATTGTAACTTAGGGTGGCAAAACTGGTTCCAAAGCGTGTGGGGAAGTTCGAAAGGGGGCTCGTCGCAGCAAAGGCATACAGCGTTTCATCTCCTACCGGCTCACTCACTCGCAGCGTGTATTGCCTCCCCGGCAGGGAGTGCCTTCCCGCCGAAACTCGACTGCTGGTTTCGTGGTAGTTGGGAAACAGAAGCGTCACTCTACCGTTTGCGTCTACCTCACAGATGTAGACGTACGCCTCGCGGTTGACCGTGTAGTCGATCACGATCGCCTCACCCACCTGATAGGTCGCCTTGGCGAGGGAAAGTCGGACAGAGAGCGCGGGGGACGGTTGAGTTTGGGCTATGGCGACTTGTGCGCGGTCCGTCGACCGCTGTCCGTCGGCCCCAATCACAGTGAGGCTCACCGCGTAGGTCCCTGGCGAATTGTAGGAATGGGTGGCGGTTGTTCCTTGACCGCTCGCCCCATCCCCGAAGGTCCACAAGTAATGCGTGATCGCACCCCTGGAACGGGATCCATCGAACGTGATGCGCTCTCCCACCGTTCCCGAATAGGGTCCGCCAGCTTCGGCAATCGGGGCCTGTGCAGATACGGTTTCGACCGCTACTTGGCGAGAGTTGTTCCCTTCGTTTGATTCTTGAACCTGATTCAGATCATCTACTGCAACGGTGAATGTCTCCGAACTCTGAGTCAATGGCAACGAGAGGGAGACGGTGGTGGTGGTCAAAGCCGAGAGGTAAGAGAGGTATGTCTGGGTGGAGGAGGCGGCACCCATAAGCTTCACTCGAAACAGCGTAGCTGCCGCGCTCCCCTGATTGGTGATGGAAACGGTGAAGGCCACCGACTGTCCAATGTTCGGATAGAGCGGGGAGTATGCGAGATCCCTCACCACGAGATCCGGCTTCGCCGCATCCGTTACCGTCACCTGCTGGGTGGTGGTGTCAGTGGCCCCCTGATTATCGGTGACGGTGAGACGAACCGAGTACGTCCCGGAAGTGGCATATGTGTGTCGCTCCGCGACCCCGAAGCCATTCGATCCATCACCGAAGCTCCACGAATAGACGTTGATCGTGCCATCAGCATCGGTGGACTTCGATCCGTTGAATGCCACGCTGGTTCCCACTGTCACCGACGATGGCGAATAGGTGAAGGAAGCTTTCGGGGCCTGATTTTGTGGTGAGGCAACCGTTATCTGTTGCGTCGTCGTATCGCTCGCTCCATCGTTGTCGGTCACGGTGAGGCCAACCG
>CAYTDU010000618.1:0-3837 GCA_964436395.1 uncultured Gemmatimonadaceae bacterium
CGCGAAGGACACCTTCGGGGAAGGCGCGGTTCTCGGTCCGCTGACTGACTTCGTGACCACGTCCGCTGCCGACGCGGGCCGCACCGAGCGCCTGTTGGCGGCGTGGCTGAACGCGGTCTTGGTTCGGGATGAAGAGGTCGTCGCCGAGATTGTGCGTTGGCATACCGAAGCCCAGCCTGGTCCGCTGGCTCTTCTCCCTGTTACACCTGGTCCCAGTTCGGTTGTCGAGACCCTCGAGATGCCGGACTTCAAGGTGGAAGAACCGGCAGCCGCATGGGTGCGATCGCTACTGCACGGCATGCATCTCGAGAACGCACCCGGCAACGCGGTTCGTCAGGCCAACGGCGCCTTCTACCTCTCGAACACTGATGCAAGCGGGCCACTCAGCCGAAAAGCGGAACTCGTGCAACTTTCGAGAGATAGAGGAGATGCGGAACGTGATCTCGAGGAACTCGCGCGCACAGCCGCAAAATGCGCAGAAACACATGCTTTTGCGGAAAGAGATCTCGAAAAAGCGATGGCAGAAGCCGAGAATACCCGGTCCGCATTGAGAGAGGCACAGAGCGCATACGAAGACGCTGCCCGGAGCGTCCATAGGACGGAGCAGGAAAAATCGGAAGCCGATGAAGCGTTCGCTCGCCTGAATCAACGCCACGAAGAATGCGCCAAACGGCACGCGCAACTCGAGAGCGACATGAAGCGGGCGGAAACCGAATATGCGAGGCTTGGCGCAGAGCTCGAATCTCAAACCACGGTGTTGTCGGACCTCGAGGAAGCACAGGAAACAGCCCGCGAACGATTGGTGCACTGGCAGGTTGAGGAGGCACAAGTCTCAGCTCGTGAACAAGCCGCCGCGGAGCGCGAGTCTCGCGCAGCCGAAGAACTCGGGCGCGCCAAACAGACAGTGGCGGAACTCGACCGCGAGATCGAGGAACTCGAACTCACCACGAAAGAGACGTCCAGACAACGGGATCAGTGGTTGGATATTCTTGCCGAACGGCGAGTCACGATCGAGCAGCTCGAAGCTGCGGTGCACGACGCGATTCAAGCCGAACAAGAAGCCTATGCCGACGTTTCCGCGGCGGACGAGAAGCTTGCCGAAGCGCGAGCCGAACTCGAATCACTAAACGAGGAGGCTCACAGCATCGAGCTGGCTCTGACCGAATCGGCTGGCCGCCGCCGCGCAATGATCGAACGCACGGAAACTGAGTTTCACAAACCGCTAAGCGAGTTGCTGGAGGACGCACCTATTGTCGAGGGTGAGACAGAGGAACTCGAGGAAGAAGCAGAGCGGCTGACACGCACTTTGGAAGCACTGGGCCCCATCAACCCGCTTGCCGTGCACGAACACGCGGAAGAGACAAAACGCCTCACGTTTCTTCAGGAACAGCGCCAGGACCTAGTGGAAGCACGCAAGTCGATGCTGAGAGCGCTGGGAGAAATCGACGCTACGGCCAGAGCCCTCTTCGTGGAGACATTCGAGCAGATTCGCGAGAATTTCACCAGTGTCTTTCACACCCTATTCGACGGTGGTGAATGCGATTTGCGTTTGCTGGAAGAGTCCGATCCACTGCTGAGCCCCATCGAAATCTTCGCTGCGCCGCGCGGTAAACGCACCCAACGGATCCACCTGCTCTCGTCGGGGGAGCGAGCACTCGTTGCCTTGTCGTTGCTCTTCGCAATTTACCTGACCAAACCGGCGCCGTTCTGCTTGTTGGATGAGGTAGATGCACCGCTCGATGACGCGAACGTGACACGGTTTGTCCGCCTCTTGGATGAATTCAAAGATGAAACGCAGTTCATCGTGATCACGCACAACCCACGCACCATGCAGGTTGCCGACGCCGTGTACGGCGTAACCATGCAGGAACCCGGCGTGTCCACTATCGTGGGGGTCAGGCTGGGACAGAGCCAGGCGGTCGCCTCGTGAGAGCAGGTGCCGTCGCGCTTACTGCCGCGACGTTTCTTGCGACGGCAATCCAAGCACAACAACCCCAGGTCTCTCCATATCTCGACAGAGCCGCAACCGGCGACTCAGTAACGAGAGTTTGGCTCATGGCATGGCCCGAGCGGAGACTGGTGGAGGTCGAAGACATGCTTCGCGCCACCGGCTCTCGGATTAGACACAAAAGCCGCTGGTTGCATGCGGTTTCGGCGGAAGTAGACCAGAGGACCTTCTCCGAGCTGCGTCGGTCTCCGCTGCTTCGTCGCATACAGCCCGTGGCGACCTTCGTGGGACCCGCACGATCCGGCGGAACACCTGTGGCATTTCTACCCCGCGCCGCGGGAGCCACGAGCAACGATTCAACATTCGGCCCGTCGGCAATGCCTTTGCGGCAACTCAATTTGTTCCCACTGGTAAATGCCGGAGTTCGCGGTTCGGGCATCAGAATCGCGATCTTGGATACCGGATTCGAGACGGAGCTACCCGCGTTTGACGATGTATCGGTCGTGGCCCAACGCGATTTCATATTCGGCGATTCGATCGTTCGGAATGAAGCCGGCGATGTGTCTACAGCCTCGCGACACGGAACCGAAGTATTCTCACTGCTGGCGGCCGGACTGCCGACGCAGATGTTGGGCATCGCTCCGGACGCCGAGTACATCCTGGCCAAGACGGAGGACGTACGGTCTGAGACTAGAGTGGAGGAAGACAACTACGTGGCGGCATTGGAGTGGGCGGACTCACTCGGAGCCAACATCGTGACATCCAGTCTTTCCTATTTCCAGTTCGACGATGGATTCAGCTACTCGTACGCCGACTTGAATGGAGACATTGCTGTGACCACGGTCGCAGCCGACTCGGCGGTTGCTCGAGGCATCGTGGTCGTGACTGCCGCCGGAAACGATGGTGCCAGCGGCTTTCGCTCGTTGAGCACTCCGGCGGATGGTGATTCGGTTATCGCAGTCGGAGCTGAAGACTCACTCGGCACCTTGGCGAGTTTCAGTGCCAAGGGGCCAACCGCTGACGGTCGACTGAAGCCCGACCTCACTGCCCCAGGACAATCGGTCTTGGTTATCAACCCGACGACATCATCGGGTTTCTCCCGAGCGAACGGCACATCATTTAGTACCCCCATCATTGCGGGGACTATCGCTCTCATTCAGGAACTGCACCCGTTCCTTTCGCCGACTGAAATCTTGGACGCACTGAAGCGTACCGGCAGCAATAGAGCGGCACCCGACTCGAGCATGGGGTGGGGACGACCTGACGCCACGGCCGCCGCAACGTTTTCGCGGGGCTTGTCGCTTGTAAGCCCCACAGACACCAACTTGGCGACTGTGACCCCGTTGTTCTCCTGGCAGGTCCCTGGTATCCCGGCTTTTGCGGAACCCATGGCCTACCGGCTTCGCCTAGCCGAAGACACGACCTTCGCCACGATTCTCCTGGACACGACGCTTGCAGATACCGAGGTTCAACTCCGATCGCCCATGCCGCCCGGTCAGGTCTTCGTGTTCGATCTCACCGCGGTGAGCGCTGATTCCGCCATCTTGATCCATGCTCCTGAGGCCACCTTTGTTGCTCCCGATTGGGTTACTCAAACGACACTTAGTGCACCTGCAGGTACCACAATTCACTCGCGCAGGCCCGAACTTCGGTGGACGTCGCCCGAAGTGGCTAGCCCACCAGGGCCCTTTACATATGACATTGCGATTCTGAGAGTTGACAACGGTGTTGCGACACACGAGGCGCTGGGCATCACGGAAAACTCATACGTTCCCACCGAAGACCTGGACCTAAACACACCTTATACGTGGCGAATTGTTGCGCGACTGGGAAGCGACAGCGTATCAGTCCATAGCGTCGGATCTTTCGTGATTGTCGACGAGTCGCTT
>CAYTDU010000619.1:0-3831 GCA_964436395.1 uncultured Gemmatimonadaceae bacterium
CCGCGGTACCGTCAGCCTCGTCCAAGCATCCCGGAGACGAAGACACATATCCTTTCTTCTCCATTCGACTGAGCGTCACGTAGACCGAATGCACCGAGACGTCCCGGCCCGTGGTGCGGCAGATCTCGTCGTAGATCGGCATGCCGGATGCGGGGTCGTCGAGCCGCGCGAGCGCGAGTAATACCACCAACTCGAACTCTCCCAGGTAATTCCCTTTAGTCACATCGGCTCCCAGCTTGGGGGATCGTTAAACATTGTTTAATACGAAACCGATTGGGAATTGGTTTCACAGCATCACGACAAGTCCGCGCCATTCAGCGTCCGTCCGCGGCAAGAGATCCAACGTGGTATTCGTTTAGCCGCGGAGTCACACTGGCGATCGCCGAGCCCCGCACCACCCCACTCGGGAGCAGGTTTCCCTACCCACCCCAACAACCAGAAATCCGCGTCAATCCGCGGCTACTTCAGTTCACTGAAGCGTCCCGGCTGTACACGACCTTCCCCCCGATGATCGTGTACACGACTTCGGTCGACGGAATCTCTCCCTCGGGAATTGTCATAATGTCCTGCGAGAGCACAGTCACATCAGCAAACTTGCCGGGTGTGAGCGATCCTTTGACGTCCTCCTCGAAGCCGGCGTACGCGCCGTTGATAGTGTACGACCGAAGCGCCTCTTCCCGACTCATGCGCTGATCGGGATAGAAGACGCTCCCGTCCGCGAGCCGGCGCGAAACGGTCGCGTAAAAGCCAGCAATTGGATCGACATCCTCCACCGGTGCGTCAGTGCCGTTCGGGATGATCGCACCCGTGGCCATGAGTTTTTGCCAGACGTAAGCGCCCTCCTCCGCTCGGCGTTCTCCCAGGCGCTCGAGTACGTATAGCGCGTCGGATGTGCAGTGGATGCCCTGCATCGACGGAATGACTCCGATCTCTGCGAACCGCGGAATGTCGGTGGGATGTAGATGTTGCGAGTGCTCTATGCGCCAGCGCCAGTCATTCCTGTCAGGATACAGCGCGTACGTCTGTTCGATGATGTCGAGCGATTCCCGATTGGCCCTGTCGCCGATGGCGTGTATCGCAAGCTGGAAGCCATTCGACGCTGCGATTCGCGCCGACTCGGTCACGCTTGCAACCGTGCCCGTGTTCAGGCCTGAGCTGCTCGGCAAGTCTTCGTACGGTTCCAGCAGCCATGCGCCGTGCGGGCCCAACGCTCCGTCGAGAGTGCGTTTGACAGCCCGTACAGTGAGATGGTTATCGCCATGGCCGAGCATCCAGTAATCGGAGAGCCGCTGCGCGAGTCGCTCATTGGAATCCCTGATCATTACCCAGAGGCGGACGTCTATCTCACCGGCATCGACCATGTCTTTGATTAGGTCGACTGTCTCGAACGGCGACCCCGCATCGTGGACCGTGGTCAGACCTTTGGAGATCACCTCCTGATTGGCCAATTCGATGACCCGTCTGGGATCGGGTGGTTCTGCTCCTTCCGACGCTCTCGCCAGTAATTGCTGTGCGGTCTCCCGAAACGCTCCAATTGGCTCACCGTTCTCATTGCGAACGATCTCACCACCAGCGGGATCCGGAGTACGAGCCGTGATATTCGACATCTCCATTGCCTTTGCGTTGGCGAACGATGCGTGGCCACTCGCATGTCTCAGAACCACCGGGTTGTTCGGCGATACAGCGCTCAGCGTGTGGTGGGTCGGAAGGCCGTCGACGTTGTCCTCCGGCGTGTGATCCCACTTCTCTTGATGCCAGCCCCGTCCGCGAATCAATTCCCCGGTAGACGCGTCACCCACCACCGCCTCTACCATAGAGACGATCTCTTCCCAATTGGCGACGCTCATCAGGTTGAGCTGCATCTTCGCCTGGCCGATGCCGGTGAAATGGACATGACTGTCGATGAAGCCGGGGATCGCGAGTTTGCCGTCGAGGTCAATGACCTCTGTCTCGGCCCCAATGAACGCCCTGATCTCACGATCCGAGCCAACCGCCACAATAGTATCCCCCTTCATGGCGATCGCCTCCCCGTCGGGAACATTCTCGTCCACGGTGACCACCTTGCCGTCGAGCAATACGAGGTCGGCCGGTAGCTCCGGTTCGGGATTGCACCCCGAATTCAGAGTGACTATCGCGACAGCCAAGAGCACGAACCGACTGCGGCGTTGTGGGGAACAGATCATCGTTTGCCTCCGAGTCGCTACTGTTTAGTGGATGCGAGGGATCAGTTGACCGAGTAGCACATTGCCGCGCCGATCATGGAAAAACCTAGTCCGTCCGCCGACTCGGCGTTAGGCCCGATTGAAATATGCGTTTGCTGATTTTCGACCGACCAAGCGGCACTCCGCTCGCTGCCCTAGATTCCACGATGTCTGAGAGCGCTTCTCGTGGCGTTCCGCCCACAAAACACTTTCAAACCGTGAGCACGCACATGACCAGCCGCAGAGATTTCCTTGCAGGAGTGACGCTAGCCGGAGTCGGAGCCCCAGCAGCCGCTGGAGGAAGACCACCATTCTCCTCGAACGCAAGGCAGCAGACCGAACGGGGGCCTGGAATCCACTCCGTGCTGGAGCACGACCACCCGTACATCTTCATCGATTCATGCATGCAGATATGGCCCGATGCGCAGCTGGAAGTAGCGCATAGGCACGGCGTGACAGCCTACGGAGTGACAGCATGGGACCCACACGCCGATGCGGCTACTGCGCTCGAGGGCACCATGTACTGGCACTGGGCAGCCCGTGAGTACCCGAACCTGGTTCTAGTCGAAACCACCGACGATATCAGGCAGGCGAAGAGGGACGGAAAGGCCGGATTGCTGCTCGCCGCTCAGGACGGCGACTGGATAGGACACGATCTGCACCGCGTCGAGGCCTTTCAGCAATTGGGGCTCCGCATCATGCTCCTCTGTTACAATGCCAACAACCAGCTTTGCGACGGCTGCCTGGACCGAACCGATGGCGGTCTGAGCCGCATTGGCCAGATGGTCGTAGACGAGTGCAATAGAGTGGGAATCGTATTGGACTGCACTCATACCGGGCGGCGCGCCACTCTGGAGATATTGGAGCGGAGCCAGATGCCATGCATTTACACGCATTCCAACCCCTCCGCACTCTCACCTAACCCACGCAACATAGATGACGAACAGATACGCGCTTGCACTTCGCGGGGTGGTGTCGTCGGTCTCGTATCGTGGGGACCACTGGTAATGCGTCCAAGCACCACTCATTGGCCTACTCTCGATGAGTTCATCGACATGATGGATTACGTCGTGGAGATGACGGGTAACACCGACCACGTTGGAATCGGTACTGACATGTCACTCGGCACATACCCAGACCACGAAAGCGACCCTTGGGGCGCGCCTGATTACCCGAATATCACGGAGCAATACGACAGGTATGTAACCGATGATATCCGGTCCCACCGACGCAACGTCGATGGTTTCAGCGACTACGCCGAGATAGTAAACGTGGCGGAACGGTTGTCGGAACGCGGCTACACGGATACAGACGTTTCCAAGATTCTGGGAGAGAATTTCCTGCGAATATTCGATCAGGTTTGGCGGTAGCACGCCGCAATGGCCCTGATACTCTGCGGCATCTTCTTTCTCTCCGGCGCATCGGCGCTGGTGTTCGAAACTCTTTGGTTCCACCAAGCGGGCCTCGCCTTCGGCAACAGCGTCTGGGCGTCGAGCCTCGTGTTGTCCGGATTCATGGCAGGACTCGCTCTTGGCAGTGCCGTGGCGGTACGACGAGGCGACCGCCTAGGATCTCCAATAAAGACGTACGCCATACTCGAGATAGTCATTGCAGTAACTGGAGTGACTCT
>CAYTDU010000620.1:0-3830 GCA_964436395.1 uncultured Gemmatimonadaceae bacterium
TCCAAGACCTCAGATGTCACAAAACTCGTCGATCGCAAGGCACGTGACTCTTCACTCAATCGCTCTCTTGCAGCCGTTGTCAGCCGAACCGATGCACCGGTATCGAAGAGCATCTCCAAAGAATCCCCGGCAACGCTCAAGCTGATGCGGGGGAAGGAGAAGCGCCTCGCTCCGGTGGAGTCGACGAGGAAGCCCAATCGTGCATCGTGGCCGTGTGAGTTTGGCTGGATCAAACCGCTATGGACCTGAAGCTTCTTGTGCGGGTAGTCGAACGTCCAGACCCTATCTGCAAACCACGCTTGGCCGAGCATTCCGTCACCCGTTACCAAATCTGGCGGCTCATTGGGTCGGAAGATAGGGATTCCCCGATTCGGCGAGCCGAGCGGCTCCGGGAAATCATTGTCGATGGCGAGGTCACTCAACCGAATCTCAGTTGGATCGTCCAGCCCCAATCGGTCAACTGCATGTCCGTAGACGAATAAGCCGCCACCGGTGTCGGTGAATAACCGAAGCGTGTCCCCATTGTGTGCGGCCACGTCTACGAATATCCGATTCCCTTCAAACCTCGCCGGCAAATCCACCGTTTGTTTTGGCACGGCTTCCCAACACGCCAAGAAACATAGGAAACACCAGAGACTTGCCATGACAGCGGTCGCATCGCGGAGTGGCATACCCTATTGCTTTGTGGCTCGAGCATTCCGTTCAACACGAGCCTTGAGAGCCCTGTTCATGTCTTCAAAGCCGCGTCTGGTGTTGGTTCCGACCGTGCGCCACAACAATGGAACCAAGACGCCGCTGAAAGTCTCTGAATGATGAAAGCGCACATGGTTATCACTCAACGACTCAATCCGAAACGTGTGCTCCCCATCGAACAGCCACGGCACCAGAAACCTCCCATACCACCGGAGCGTACGTTCCGGTTCGACTACGATCACCGTAGGACGAAATGTCATTCCACGAGCCCCAGCCGGTCGGATGAAGACCTCGAGTTTGCCTCCAGGTTCAACAACACCCCTGGCATTTCGTATAAACGGATTCCATTCGGAGAAGCTTTCAAAAGCTGTCAGCTCGCTCCAGACCTCCGACGCCGACGCCTGTATCTCGATGCTAGTATCAATTTGTTTCGACATGTGGATATCACCGTTGAGTTGCTCGTCGCTAGCGATTCGTCATAGGAACTACGGGAATCCCTGGGAGCTTTTGCTTGGATCTACTTCCTTCCCGCGAGTTTCACCTGCAACTCGTTTTGATGCTTCCGCACCGTAAAAGCTGTTCGGTGCGCTCTGAGCAGCAATGACAGTTGCTTGTGCCCATATGTTCGAGGATCGAATCCCGGATCGAGTTGGCGTAGCTGTTGTCCCATCATGTTGAGAGGCGCCCATCCGTCTTCGTCGACCACCAATTCGAAAGCCTCCTTCAACAGGTCGAGAGGATCTAGCACGTCCGAAGTCGTCGCGCTACCGCGTTTTTTCGACCCCTTCTTCGCCGAGTACTCTCGATCGGCAGCGAGATTTTCTGTGTACACGAATACCTCGCAAGCATTGACGAACGCGCGCGGAGTGGTCTTTCTGCCCACTCCCATCACAAAAAGGCCCTTCTCGCGAATTCGCGTTGCCAACCGAGTGTAGTCGCTATCACTCGAAACGATGCAGAACCCTTCCACACTGCCTGTATATACGATGTCCATTGCATCAATGATCATCGCACTGTCGGTTGCGTTCTTCCCCGTGGTATACCGGAACTGCTGAATCGGCTGAATCGCATGTGTATGCAGTTTGTCCTTCCAGCCGCCCATGTTCGAGGTCGTCCAATCACCGTAGATGCGCCTGATCGTGACGATGCCGTACTTACTGGCTTCCGCCAGGATTTTCTCAAGCAGAGCGGGCTGGGCGTTGTCGCCATCGACCAAAACGGCAATCTTCCGGCTGAGGCCAACTTGAGTCGTGGTAGGCACTGAACCTGTACTCCGTGTCTTGGGTTAGCCGCGGAAACCCGCGGGCCAGCCGATGGCGGCCTGCCTGTTCAGCCGCTCCGAGGATTCCGCGAACGCCATTGGGCTAGCCGTTGACGAAAGAGAGCGGCTCTGGCGGTCAGCACCAAATACAACAGAACACACAAGACCACGGAGCCGATCCAGTAGACACCTCCCGCAAGTTTGCCGGTGAGGAACACCGCCGCCATAACCACAACAATGAGAGCCGCAAACGACAAAACACGGCCCACCATAGTTCTAACAGGGATTTGGTTTGGATTTGCGTCTACCATTCACAACTCCTTGATAGCCAAAATGCCCCCGCCGACCTCTCAATAGCGAAACACGGCAGCAACGACGCCTCCGCCCGGAACCTCATTAGGCGGAACCGTATAGACGCATGCACCTCGTATCAGGCTCTGCACAGCTGCAAGATCAAGCAGGTCGTGGTCGCCCACTCGACGCTCGGCGTGCTGTTCGATCCGCCGAGTCTCCGGGTCGAGCGCTCCCCAGACCTGCTCTCCGAGCGCCACGAACAGGGTGGCATTCCGGCCATCGACCGCTGCAAGCACAACCTCCTTGAGGTTTTTGCTCGCCCGATTGGTACCGCTCGAGGAGGCGAATACTTTGGCGGCTTCCGCCAGTTCAGTGCGCAGCGTCGGCTCGACCAATGCCCACGCTTCACGGTGTAGGTCCGCAATGGTGAGATCATCTGGATTGCCGATCACACCGCCCTCAAGGATGTTCTGATGTCCACTCGATTCACGATACATAGAGATCAGGTACTCTACTCCCGCAAGCACCAGTGGTGTTCGCTTTGATTCGAGTATCGCCGTAACACCACCGTCCACCAGGCGCAGAAACGTGTTGATCTCCGCCTCTTTTTTGTCGTCGGGTCGCCCTTGTCCGTGAAACACGGCACCGCGCACTCCAACACCGGACGTTGAAGCTCCAGTACCAGTGTGAAACTGAAGCGACCGCTCCTCCCAATCGTACCCGACTGCATCCTGGAGACTTTCTGGAATATCGTGCAGGTCGAGTTCCCTTGCAGCGTATCGGCTCGCTTCTATCAACCTGACCTTGCTTTGGCTCAGCGCGAGGATGTGAAAATGACCATCATCGCTGAGCAACGGGAGTAGTGGCTTGAGATGGAACCTCTCCCCGACAACTACCAACTCCTCAACACGAACTGGCAAACGGTACCACGTTTGCCATTCGTGTGTTGCGAACAGTGCGAGCCCGTCGGCCTGACGCATCCAGAACTCTTCATTGTCGAGAAGCCGCTCTGCACCTGTAAGCAGTGTATCAGCTTCATTGGACGGCATGCCGTCCTCAACTAGAGCTGATGCCGCTTTGCCGAGCAGGTTTTTGAACCGAATCGGATCCTGTTTCCGATCCGGTGAGGTTCTGTGACACGGCATATACATGGACACCGTGGGTCTGGATGGGGCAAGTGCAAGCCGTTCGATCTCCGTTCTATTCATCAAGCTCATCTTCTTCTCACCTTACGTCCCCATTTCCAAAACCCGAGCCACAATTGCCGTGATGTTGTCAAAACCTCCGGCATCGTTGCCGGCGGTCACGAGGTTCGAGCACTTGGCCTCTGCTGGATCGTCCGTTCCCAGGATCTCCGCGATCGTCTCGTGGGGAACGTAGTCGCTAAGGCCGTCGGTACACAGAAGAACAGTGTCAGCAGGTTCGACCTTCACAACGTACGCGTCTGGTTGCACGCCGTGATTGGCGCCTCCTATCGACTGCAGCAGTATGCTCGATGCTACCGAATTCGCTACCTCTTCGGCTTCTAGGACTCCCTGTTCGTGCAGCTGTTGTGCAGCGGTTTGATCGACAGTTATCTGGT
>CAYTDU010000621.1:0-3829 GCA_964436395.1 uncultured Gemmatimonadaceae bacterium
AATGGAACGAAGGGAGTGCCTGCATGTGGCGGGAACAGAAGGCCACTTGGAGGTGCCACGGGTGTTCATTCCTGGAACGGAAGACGTCACGATAGAGGAGTTCCACGGCAGGGAAGAGGCGAAAACCCACGCTTTGGCTGGTTTGAACGAGTACACGGCAATGGTTGAGCACTTCTCCGATTGCATTCTGACCGGCAATCGGGTGCGGTATCCGTTTTCGGAGGCATCCTCCAACATGCGTGTGATCGAAGCGTTGTATCGATCGGCGCGCAACGGCGGCACCATTGAGGCTGTAGAGCCTATTTCCTAGACAGTATATGACAATTCCTCTGATAACGCGTGCTGAAGCTTTCGGAGCGAGAACAGCGTTAGTCGACGCAAACGGCTCTTATTCATATGACGACCTGCTGCGGGCCTCTGCTGCTGTTGCGGGGCGCCTATTGAACGGCAGAAGCGACCTCGCCGAACAGCGAGTCGCCTTTCTCGTTCCCCCAGGTTTCCCGTACGTGGCCACGCAATGGGGTGTTTGGCGGGCTGGCGGCATCGCAGTGCCCCTCGCCGTTTCACATCCACCAGCTGAGCTGGCATATGTCTTGGACGATTCCGATGCCGCTCATGTTGTCGCACATCCTGCCTCTGTAGAGCGGGTGCGTGATGTGGCGAAGCAACGCGGGCTGAGCACTTTGTCGACGTCGGCTCTGCTGGAGGGTGGGGAATCGATACTCCCCGATGTCGCTGATACCCGGCGAGCGATGATGTTGTATACGAGTGGGACTACGGGGAGACCCAAGGGGGTTGTCACCACTCACGCCCAAATACAGGCCCAGGTCGTATCACTCGTTGAAGCATGGGATTGGGTCGGAGATGACAGAATCCTACTGATTCTGCCGCTCCACCACGTGCACGGGATCGTGAATGTGTTGACCTGTGCGCTCTGGAGCGGTGCTTGTTGCGAAATGCTGCCCCGTTTCGACGCCTCTGAGACGTGGAGCCACATCATTGACCGACCCCTCACGCTATTTATGGCGGTCCCGACAATTTACCGAAGATTGATTGATGTATGGGAACAGGCTCCACCTCCTGAACGGAAAAGGATGTCGGCGGCGTGCGGGAAATTCCGCCTGATGGTATCAGGGTCTGCCGCATTGCCGGTTTCGGTGCTCGAACGGTGGCGGGAAATGACCGGGCACGTACTGTTGGAGCGGTATGGCATGACGGAAATCGGTATGGGATTGTCCAATTCGCTCGAAGGTGAGCGTTTCCCCGGTTCGGTGGGGGGGGCCCTGCCCGGCGTCGAAACTCGGATCGTTGACGATGAAATGAACGAAGTACCCCCCGGCACGCCAGGTGAGCTCTTGGTTGCTGGGCCAAACGTGTTTTCCGAATATTGGCGGCGCCCTGCCGAGACAGCGGCGGTATTCCACAACGGTTGGTTCCGAACTGGTGACGTAGTGGTTGTCGAAGACGGACGGTATCGAATCATGGGCCGCCAGAGTGTGGATATTATCAAGACTGGCGGCTACAAGGTCTCAGCGCTCGAGATCGAAGAAGTATTGCGTACCCACCCGGGTATTCGGGAATGTGCTGTGGTAGGGGCACCAGATACGGATTGGGGTGAACGGGTGTGCGTGGCCGTGGAAGTTACAGAAACGTCCAAGCTCGACATCGGCGAGTTGCGCTCCTGGGCGCGCGATCATCTGGCACCATACAAGATCCCGAAAGATCTCGAGGTTGTTGAATCGCTTCCGCGTAACGCGATGGGGAAAGTGACCAAGCCGGCGGTCGCAGAACTGTTCGCTCCGGATTCGGGGGTGGGTTGAATGGTCATCTACGGAGTAGCACTTCTCGCCTGCTGCATGATTGCCGGCATCTTCGTTGGTGAGCTGCTTGGAAAAGTGATCGGAGTTCAGGCCAATGTGGGCGGCGTTGGCATTGCCATGCTCTTGATGATCCTGCTGGCAGATTTACTACGGAAACGCGGTCGTCTGAGCCCAATTTCGCGGCAAGGCGTTTTGTTCTGGAGCTCGATCTACATACCGGTCGTCGTGGCGATGGCCGCTAAGCAAAACGTCATTGCGGCGGTTAAGGGCGGACCGGCCGCGCTGCTTGCCGGAGCGCTGGCTGTGGTGTTCTCCTGTGCGATGGTTCCATTGATCAGCCGGATTGGATCCGCAAACACTGGTGTGGCGGAAGACGTGGCAACCAAGGACGACCGGTGAACACCCTGTTCGATTTGTTGGCGCAGGTGCTAATGCGAAACGGCCTCGTTACCGCATTTGCTTTTGTGGGCGTTACTGTCTGGTTTTCCTACTTCCTATCCAACAGGCTCACGCGCGGGAGAATTCACGGATCCGCGATCGCAATTCTGATCGGACTCGCTCTGGCATACATGGGGGGGGCTACGACTGGCGGGACCCAGGGACTAGCGGACATTGAGATCCTGGCCGGTGTGGGTTTACTCGGCGGTGCTATGCTGCGGGATTTTGCGATAATTGCCACAGCATTCGGTGTGAATTTGGACGAAATCCGTAGGGCAGGGGCTAGTGCCATAGTCTCTTTGTTCGTGGGGGTGCTCGGGTCGTTCGCGGTAGGCGCAATCGTGGCGTACGCGTTTGGGTACACTGATGCGATCAGCATGACTACAATCGGTGCCGGAGCAGCGACGTATATCGTCGGCCCGGTCACGGGAACTGCGATCGGGGCCTCATCTGAGGTGGTGGCACTCAGCGTCGCGGCGGGGTTGGTGAAGTCAATGATGGTGATGACTGGGACCCCTTTCGTGTCACGATATATCGGACTCAACAATCCGCGATCCGCCATGGTCTTCGGTGGGCTCATGGGCACCACCAGCGGTGTCGCAGGCGGACTTGCAGCAACTGACCCCAAACTGGTGCCATATGGTGCTATGACAGCCACGTTTTACACAGGACTCGGGTGCTTGTTAGGGCCATCGGTGGTGTTTGTCGTGATCAGGGCGATGTTTGGATAGTTAAAGGGAATCGTTGCAGCGTGATCGGCCGCGGAACGACGCTGACGAACGCGGACGTTGTTGTTGGGTTGGGAGGGGAAAACCAACTCCTAGCTGTTTTCCGCGTAAGTCCGCGTTCCTCAGCGGCCAATTAGCAGAAATACAAACACGCCGACGTCCACTCGGCGGTCGTTTCTTAGGAATGATCATCTCCAACTGAAGGAGTTCCACCAATGTTGAGGACCACTTTCATTGTTGCCGCAACAATGTCTTTATTTCTCGCTGGCTGTGCACCCGACTCCCGGGGTGATCAGGTGTCGAGCACGCAGGCCCTCATCGATCGTGCCGCCGAGTTTGAGCTGGATACCGAATGGGAAACGCCGCCCGGCGATCCAATGGAACTAGCAACCGCGGGGTTTGCGAAGATCTTGTGCTCAGCGGTATTCATCACGGGGTTGAGTGTGGCCGAAGGCGCGGAAAACGTCGGGTACTTCGTTTCTAAGCTCGAGGAGAGGGCGCTGGTCACAGACACAGTGGTCGATGTCGATAATCGCGCTGTTCATCTCACTCTGAACACTGGGGTCACGCGCAGCGCCAAATATTACGGAGACCAGGGCTGCATCACTCTCCCCAGAGGTGCAGATTCCATCAATTTCACGCCTGTGCGGGTTGAAACGGCACTGCCAGACGCCGCGACAATGCCGTGGCCCATGGGGGATATTTTACCAGACGCGCCTCTGCCAGAATACATTGATGCCGCCAAGGTGTCTGAGGCTGTGGCCGCGGCTTTTGAGCCCGATTCGACCATGACCGCTGCGTTCGTGGTCGTGCATAATGGCCGTATCATCGGTGAGCGATACG
>CAYTDU010000622.1:0-3825 GCA_964436395.1 uncultured Gemmatimonadaceae bacterium
GATACCACGGTACGGCGCCGTCATGATCGTTGTGCATCATCAGCAACGGCGTTTCGACCTTGTCAGCCCAGAAGATGGGAGAGTTTTCTATGTAGCGGATCGGCGCTTCCCACAGAGTCGCACCTATTCTGCTTTGAGTCTTCTCATACTGAAACATGCGGCTCATCCCGGAGCTCCAACGCACTCCACCGTATGCACTGATCATGTTAGACACGATTGCGCCAGCACCAGCTGCCTTGAACAGGTTGGTCTTCGTCACCATGTACGCGATCTGGTAGCCCCCCCAGCTATGCCCCTGGACTCCAATGTTTGTTTCATCAACCCAGTCTTCTCTCGACAGCTTCAGGACACCCGGCATTACTGCGTCCATGGCACTTTCGCCTGGATATCCCACCTGATACACAATGTCCGGTATGAAGACGATGTAACCGCGACTAGCGTAGAATGTGGGGCGTATGACCGACCTATGCGGGATCGGTGCGTAGTGCGCGTGCAGGTTGTCGGCGTTGCGCTCATAGAAATACACCATCATCGGATACCGCAATGACGGATCGAAATCCTCAGGTTTGTACAGAAGACCCTGAAGAGGTGCACCGTCGGTTGAACGCCATTCCACCAGCTCCACAGTGGCCCAGTTGTACTCTACCTGCTGCGGATTTGCTCCGCTGACTTTGCGCATGTTGTCGAATTCAACGTCACTGACCCACACGTCCGGAAACTCCACGATGCTCTGCCGAGTAAACATCAAGACGTTCGCATCTCTTGCCTTTGTTGGCCGTGAGAACCTCACATCCATCATCACCAAGTGCTCGGGATGTCTGTCTCCGCGCACCCGGTCTTCGTAGAAGCCGGAGGCTTTTGTGTTCATGTCGAAGGCCGACAGCGTCATTGTCTCGTTGGTTGCGATGGACTCGGTGTCCGGGTCCAAATCCATGTAGCGGAACCGAACGTTGTCGCTCCTTCCGACTCCCTCGGTTATCGAGCGCGCCGGTCTCTGCCCAGTTGGGTCCAATGCCCAGATGTCGAAGCGATCATAGATCAAGAATTCGCTGTCTCCCTCTGTCCAACCCGCGGATCCGTAGGCATCGGGACGGTAAGGCCAGTCGTGATCCTCATTGTGTACCGGATGAGGTAGCGACGATGATATTGAGACAGCTTGACCTCCGTCCAAAGAACGAGCGCACCAGGCCAGCTGGATGTTGTCCCACCAAACCGCAAACCCTCCTTCGGGCGACAGGCTCATGGTGCCATGAAGCTCCTCGTGGAAGAGCTGACGCTCGCCCGTGGCCACATCAACCAAGTAATAGTCGTTATAACCAGGTGAATCCCACGAGATGCGCTGCCGGTAGGGCACGTCCGATCTGCCAAGCGCAACATCCGCATCCCCTTCTTGGCCTATGTTCACATATGGCACCGCTGAGTCTGCGAGCTGCACGACGGTACCATCTGCGAGATGTGCCACGGCCAGATAAGTCCTACGCTGTTCACGGTTGGCCTGAAGGAGCTGCATTGGCTGGATATAGGAGTCCTGCCAGTGCCATATGTCCAGACGCACGCGTTCTATGTCTAGGAGGCTGTCTTCTACTTCAGGTTCTGGTCGCGGAGCGCTGCCAAAGAGAACGCGGTCTCCACTCTCAGAAAACGACGGATCTTGGTTTTCACTCACCCACCATCCCTCAGGAATGGCCGGGTTGCCATCGCCGACCAACACCTGAGCTTCGTCGGACCCTACACGCCAATGGAAAAGCGAATACGCGGATTGGTCTGCAGCGTAGTCATCACGGTTGCTGAGGAAAACGACTTGATCACCTGATTTGTCGAAGGTCGGCGATTTGTATTCGCCTTCTCCCGAAGCGATGGTCACAACATCACCGCCAGCTGTACTGAACACGTATGCGCCGTCTTCCGAACCGTCCTTGGTAGAGACAGTATATACGAGCCGCGCACCATCATCCGCGAACTCATATTCCGTGACGTGACTGAACAGCGTCTCCTCGCCCGATGCGAGATAACGGAGCACTAGCGTGGTTCCAGCTTCCTTGTCTTTTTTCGGATCCTCTTCCTCGGCGCCTGCTACCTCTTCTGCTTCAGCTTCTTCCTGCATGCCAGCCGTATCGCCGCGTATGGCTGTCTCGTCGAGGAGATAGGCTAGCCAGCCACTTCCTTCCTCCGGCAGTTCATAAGACTTGACTCTTTCCGCTCGGAATATGTCGCCGTTGGCGAGAGCCAAGACTGCTAGGGAATCCTTGGGTTGTTCGGCCGTGCCCTTGCCTTCTCTCTCTGCCTGTCGGCTGAGTTCGAGTTGGGGCTTCACGATAGTCACCACATATTTGCCGTCTGCAGTGAAGCGCGGCGAGCGCCCCCGCGGTATCGAATAGACGACGTTTGAGATCAAGCTGTGAACACGCAGATCCGCATCCCCGTCCTGTGGAGTGAGTGCATAGAGTATCCAGCGACCATCGCGTGAGATCGTTTGATCTTCGATCCCCAGCCAAATATCGTACGCATCGTGGTCGAGCGGGCGTTTGGCTTGGCCAACCGCTGGAGTTGGAGTCGTCAGTGTTGCCAATACAACTACGAGGAAGAATCGACGCATCTGTATCTCCGTGTGTATCATTTGAACTGCATGGTCGCCCGGGAGAAAACGAACGAGCCACCTGCAGCACAGAAGCGCTGCAACCAGGGAACGAACTGGCGGAAGATACACAAGCGGGTGCTTACGAAGAAACCAGCTATTTTCAATCTCATGATCAACAACATCAGTCTTGCTTTGCTTATCCTCGCCCAAGCGACGGCGCCTGTTTCCGTGTGCACCGAAGACACCACTAGAGTCACGTGGGCACCAGCTACGCCTCTAGAGGGATCAGTGATTCAGTTGACGGTTGTGCCAGCAACCGCATCTTCTCTTCTCACCGATGGGATTGTGATCAGAGGCACAATCGCAGACCAGCCTCTCCATTTCCGGGCCGAACCGGACGGGTGCTACCGCACGTTGGCACCTGTTCCCGTTGGTACACCCGACACCCTCGTGGTTGGACTGAGGATCGAGGGAGCTGGGGCCGACCTAGAGCAGCTGTCGGCGCGTATCCCCGTTGGCCGCATTCGCACTGGCGTACTTCAGCTCAGCGTCGACCCACGTTTCATCTCACCTCCAGATTCGGAACTCCCGCGAATCCAGACCGAGCGGGAACTCGTCGGTCGAGTTTCCCGCCAGTCTCATCAAACGCCGCAGCTCTGGACCGACTCATTCCTGCGCCCGCGTTCCACACGAATCACAGCCAATTTCGGACAGCGACGAGAGTTCAACGGAGAGTTTCGCAGCCTGCACATGGGTGTGGATTTAGCTGGGGCGACGGGGACACCCGTACTCGCATCAAATCGCGGTGTCGTAGTGATCGTTCACAACTTCTATTATGCAGGAAACGCGATCCACATCGACCATGGTGATGGCCTGACGACCGCATACATGCACCTGAGTGAGACGAGTGTTGCAGTTGGTGATACGGTGGCTCGCGGCGATGTCATCGGACGAGTAGGAGCAACTGGTCGTGTGACCGGACCGCACCTCCACTGGCATGCCAAGTTCGGACTGGTGACAGTGAATCCGCTGACGCTGCTCGACCTGGAACTCGGCAGCGACGAACGGGAGGATGGAGGACCGTGACTTTCGCGCGCCGATGAAAGCCACGATCCGAATGAGTCACCACTTCATTTCTTCTTGGCTCGACCTGCCTTCTTTGTAGCCTTCTTTTTGGCAGCCTTCTTTTTGGCAGCCTTCTTCTTGGCAGCCTTCTTCTTGGCTGCTGCCTTCTCGGTTAGCTTACG
>CAYTDU010000623.1:0-3807 GCA_964436395.1 uncultured Gemmatimonadaceae bacterium
ACAGGCCGTGCGCGGTCTGGGCGCGGGATTCGATGCATTGGGAATCGGTGTGACGGTAACCGATGTTGATGGAAGGATCGTCTTCGTCAACGAGATTGAAGCAGCACTCCACTCTCGGTCGGTGGAAGAACTAGTCGGCGAGGATGTGGGGATCCTAGCGCCTGCGGGCAAGCGAAAACCACTCACGAGATCGCAGCTAAAAGGCCTGAAAAGCTGGAAACGCGAGAGCGAAAACGTCCGGAAGGATGGTAAGGTGTTTCCGGTAATGCTGCGATCGGATGTGGTGCTCGATGCCGACGGTGAGCCAATCGGCATGGTCACCACATGTGAGGACATCGAAGAGCTCCGGACAACAAAGAGCGCTTTGCGGCGCACTGAGGCGGAGTACACGGCGCTAGTTGAGAATGCGGATTACGGGATTTGCCGGTGCACTGTCGACGGTCGTCTTCTGTCCGTCAACCGCGCGATGGTTCAAATTCTGGGGTATGAATCAAAAGCCGATCTCTTGAAAGCAAATTTGGCGTCGCATGTCTTCGCAGACGCAGAGGATTTTGCGGAGCTCCTCGATATCTGCAGTGATCCTGGAGTGAACGCGGATCATGAAGCAGTATGGGTCACAATCGATGGAGTTAAGAGGGTTGTGCGTGTTTCTGGTAGGGCGGCGCGCAGCCCGCTTGGCGAAGTCGAGTGTTTCGAACTCATCGCCAAAGACGTGACGAGCCGTGTCCAGCTAGAAGCACAGCTCAGACAGGCCCAAAAGCTGGAGGCGCTCGGGCAACTGACGGGGGGTATCGCGCACGATTTCAACAACATCCTTACGGTCATCCAGGCAAACATCTCTCTAGTTGAAGTCGACCTGCCTGCAGACGCGCTGGATGCGCGCGAAGAACTGCGTGAGACCAAGGCCGCGACTCGCCGCGGTGCAGCCCTGGTCAAGAAACTTCTCGCGTTCAGCAGACGGGAGGAGTTGTCGCGCGAATTGCTCGATCTTGCGCAGCTGGTCCAGGGGGCAACCAAGACGCTCAAACGACTGCTACCGGAACACATAGAGGTCAAGGTCGTTACAGCTGAGCCGGTAGGTACTGTGTTTGCCGATCCGAACGCGGTCGAACAGATACTGCTGAACCTCGCGACAAATGCTCGGGATGCCATGCCCGAAGGTGGTTTGTTCTTTGTGGAAACTAGACGAGCATGGTTGAAGGAAGAAGACCGGCCCAACTTCGGACTTGGTCGGGCCGGTGAGTACGCATGCATCGTGGTGAGCGACACTGGCTGCGGAATGGACGAGACCACCCAACAGAGGCTGTTCGAGCCCTTTTACACAACCAAGGCGGTGGGCCAAGGCACCGGACTTGGCATGGCGATGATCCACGGACTCGTCAAACAGCACAACGGGTTCGTACATGTCTATAGTGAGTTGGGAAAGGGTACAACTATCAAACTGTATTTCCCGAACGCGCGCAGTGAGAGTACCGACGCGGCATCTTCGGGCCACGAAGTGGATACAGAAGAGGCATACGAAGGGACCGAGACGATTCTAGTCGTGGAGGATGACTCGTCTGTACGTGATGTGGCGAAAAGAATCCTGGAGCGACGCCGATACACCGTTTTGTTGGCCGAGAATGGTGAGGAAGGGATTCGGCAATTCAAAGAGCACAGGTCCGACATAGCCCTGGTGATTTCAGACGTGATTATGCCTAAGCTAGGTGGCCCGGCCATGTATGACGCGATCAGAAATTTCGCACCGGACACGCGGTTCATGTTCATGAGTGGTCATGCCAGCCACGTCTTACGTGTCTCGGGAAACGTCGATCCACAATTGCCGTTCATCTACAAACCCTGGTCAGGCATCGAACTGCTGAAGCGAGTTCGCGAGTTGCTGGATCAGGCACCTGTAGCACTCGAGTCTACACAGGCAGGTGCCACGACGAAGTAGCCGGGATTGGGAGGGCGGCGGTACCCTTCCTCCCCCAACCGCACCTCGGGGGTACCCCGAACCACACACAGCCACACCGGGCGGTCAGGCGGTAACAGCACGGTGTTTAGATTTCATCCATGCCCTCCGCTGCTCTAGCGGAGCGTAATTCCTGGGCGCATTTTAGCGAGCGATAGGCTTTGAAACATTAGGCTCTTGATGCGTAAGGAGTGAACCCAATGGACCAACCACCAGCCCCCAAGACCCACGGCCAATTTACGTCCCGCTTCCCGTTGCTTGCCAAGGCATGGGAAGAAACCGCGAACGCCGGCCGTGACGGTCCTCTCGACGAGAAGACGCAGCGACTCGTGAAGTTGGCGGTCGCGATCGGCGCGATGCGAGAGGGTGCCGTGCACGCCAGCGTGCGCAAAGCACGTGCTATGGGGATTGAGACGGAAGCAATCGAACAAGTCGTGGCACTGAGCGCGGGTACGCTCGGAATGCCGTCTACGGTGGCGGCATACACCTGGGTGAGGGACGTGTTGGATGGGGAGTGAATGCAGAATGCAGAGTGCAGAACAGTAGAAGAAGGTTGGCTACGTGCACTGGAGATTGTACTGAGGCAATTCTGCAACCTGCAGATCTGCACTCTGCAATCAACACTTCCCAAACCCTCCGCCCCCCGGGGTCCTCACACTGATCGTCGTCCCCGTCTCAACCGATACACTGGCCTTTGACGGCAACTCGCGTTCTTTTGCGTCGGGACCGACGAGTACGTTCTCTCCCGCTTCTCCCGCCTCTCCCCCTGCTAGTCCGTACGGCGCATTCACCCGCCGGTCGCTCAAAATCGTGACCTGTGCCGGGCAGAGCACCTCGATCTCGCGCACCACTCCATCGCCGCCACGGAACTGCCCTTTGCCGTGAGATCCACGACGGATAGCATAGCGGCATACGCGGAACGGATAGATGTGCTCCAAGGCCTCAATGGGCGTGTTGAGGCTGTTGGTCATGTGAGTGTGCGTGGCATCCAGGCCGTTTGACGTGGGCCGCGCTCCCATGCCACCACATATCGTTTCATAATATGCGAAGTCCTCACCGGTGCGCGGATCGATGCCGCCGAGCGTCAGATTGTTCATCGTACCGCTGCTGGCCGCCGGGATCTTGTCAGGGATCGCTTTAGCCAGCGCACCAAGCACCGTGTCGACGATGCGCTGTGACGTCTCGACGTTGCCGCCCGCCACCGCCGCGGGAGGTGTTGCGTTTACGATGGTACCCAACGGCGCGATTACATTGAGCGGCCGGAGCGTGCCATGGTTCGACGGGATCGCAAACGGAACGATCACGCGGAAGCAATACATGACTGCTGAGAGTGTAATCGCGTAGATCGCGTTCACGCTTCCCTTGGCATGCTCCGTGGTGCCGGTGAAATCGACGTTGGCTGTATCTCCGTCGACTGTGAGCGTGACGACGATCGGCAACGGACCGTTCCCGAGCCCGTCGTCGTCCAGACAATCCTCGAACCGATAGCTGCCGTCGGGGATCTGCTTGATGGCCTCGCGCGTCATACGCTCGGTGTAGTCCTGCAGATGGTGCATGTAATCCGTCACGGTATCCGCACCGTACTTCTCGGCCATCGCCAGCAGGCGTTGCTCTCCCGTGCGGTTCGAAGCGATCTGTGCTGTCAAATCCCCTTCGCGCTCCACAGGCGTGCGTACGTTGAGGAGGATCAAATCCATCACGTCCCGCACAACTTCACCACGATGCACCAGCTTCACCGGCGGAATCCGGATGCCCTCCTGGAATACGGACTCGGCGAGCGGCATTGAACCCGGTGTCATGCCCCCGACGTCCGCATGGTGTGCGCGGTTCGCAACGTAGAAGATCGGCTTGTC
>CAYTDU010000624.1:0-3804 GCA_964436395.1 uncultured Gemmatimonadaceae bacterium
CAACATCGATCTCAGGAAGGGACGCCGACCAGGTGTTGCTCAGGTCCTAATCCACGGTCGCGCAAGCGAGTTCCGGTTAACCGCTATCTACCCAACCCACGCAACGCGCAGCCATTGAGCACATTCCCACTCACTGCTACGGTCGCAGTGAAGCCATAGTAGGCCCCCGACATAGTATCGCGGCAGGGCTCCTCAATGATGGTTACCTCCGCAACTTCAGCTCCGGCGCCTTGAGCGACGAACTTGTAGCCACCGTCGATTGGTTCCGACTCGACTTCGTTCCAGACCTGCTGCCCCCCCTCCAAGCGATTCAACTCTACAGTTGTGTCTGTCATTACCGTGGACCAGAACGGTTCATTCCCCGCCAGTCGAAAACGGAAACGGTTCAAATCCAAATCGCAGCCCCAACCTTCACCCGCCGCGTACAGCACGCGTTCGACGTAGAATGTACCCCGGTACTCAGCACCGGACCCATCGGTTTCAGGCTCGCCCATGGTCCCCTCGACTACGACGAACACCTCCTCGTAGGGACCAACACCCGGTGCGAGTTCACCGTGCAGAATCCAGAGAAGCTGAGTGCTGTCGATTGCCCAAACGGCTTCTTGCTCACCGCAAGGTCGAATAGTGCGGATTTCATGTCCGTACACCGCGTGGCCCTTGACTAACGTCGCTTCGGGTAGCGGTGTGCGTTCGCCTGTTCCGTTATCCCCTGTATCCTCCCTACAGGAAACGAAACAACAGAGAAGCAACACAATAAGTAGGGTGCGCCCATTCGTACCGTTCATCTATTCTCCGGTAGCGAGACGGGCGCAATATAACTCTCCAGACTCTGGCAGTCTGGTCGGAAGTAGTGTGCCTACTCCTCCCTCAACGTCTCCATCGGATCGAGCCGCGCGGCGTGCCATGCCGGAAGTGCACCCGCGGCGAGGGCCACAGCAGCCAGAGTGACCGCCGACAACGCTAGCGTCATCGGGTCCGTGGCTTCCACTCCAAACAGGAACGAGGTCAGAAGCCTTGTGCCTGCCAATGCGCACCCGATGCCGAGCACGACGCCGAGCAACGTCATGCGACCCACCTCGCCGAGCACCATCCCCAACACCCGTGTCTGTGCCGCTCCGAGTGCTAGCCGCACGCCGATCTCGCTGCGCCGGCTCGCGACGCGATACGAGAGCGTACCGTAGAGACCGATCATCGCCAGCATCAGCGCCACTCCACCGAAGAATCCCGAGAGCATTGCCAGTATTCGCGGTCTCGTCAGGGATGTTGCGACAGCATCATCGAGGGTCCCGAACCGGATCGATATCCTCGGGTTTACGTCCGCAATCAGAGCGTTGACGGCGGAGATGATACCGGCCGGTTTGCCCCCAGTTCGGATCTGATACTCCAAGTGTCCCCAATCATCCTGGTCCTGAGCCAGAGGAAAATAGGCGATGGGATGGGTTTCTTCGTCGACAGTTCGATACTTGGTATCTGCCACCACGCCAATCACCTCGAAAACCTGTACTTCCTCGCCGGGAGGCGAGACGCGAAAATGTCGGCCCAGCGGTTGCGGATTCCCGAAGAACCTCCGCGCCATTGTCTCGTTGACAATGGCTACCGGCACCGATCCGAGTGCGTCGCGCGAATCGAAGTCTCGGCCAGCCAAGAGAGATGTCTGCAGCGTGGAGAAGAAGTCGTCGCTCGTGCTGTTGAACCAGGCCAACGTTTCCCTCCTGTCCGCCGGTTCATAACCGTCTACTTCGACGTAGTTGTTCCAAGCCGAGCCGCTGATCGGACTGATCTTCGCGGAACTGGCGGAAGCAACTCCCGGAAGGGCGCGTAAACGCTCGAGCAGTTCCCGGTCTACTACGCGTGATTCCTCCGGCGAATATCCTGCGTTGCGTTTGTTGACGGAAACGAGGAGTACGCCGTTTCGGTTGAATCCCGTGTCGGTGGACTGCAGGCTTGCGAGCGTTCCGATCAACAATCCCGCACCCGAGACCAGAAACAACGACATTGCCAGTTGGCCAACGACGAGCGCTTTGCCGACCGAAAACCGACCTCTGCGTTCGGAAATCTCTCGGCCGGCTGTTCGCATTGCCGACTGCGGTGCGGCGGAGCTGGCTCGCCATGCCGGAGCCAGCCCAAACAAGATGCCGGTGCCCGTTGCAACGGTCAGCGTGAAGCACAGAACACGCATGTCGAGGCCAATGTCCAACCACAGATTCCCGCCGTCGGCCAGGAAACCCACAAGGAAGGAGCTTGCCCAGCGCGCAAACACCACAGCGACACATGCGCTCACCAACGCAAGCAGCAGGCTTTCCGTCACGAGCAGTTGTATCAGTCTGCCACGGCCCGAGCCAATCGCCTTTCGGATTGACACTTCATGGTGTCGCTTGGTGGCCCGTGCCAACATGAGATTCGCGACGTTCCCGCATGCGATGAGCAGTACCACGCCGACGATGACTAGCAGAACCAGGAGTGCATTCTGGTATCGCCCCCTCCAGGTGGACACACCATTTGCCGCCGAGCGAAGGGAAAACTTGAATTCCCGATACCTGGCTTGCCCGTCCGAATCCCACAGTGGAGGCACCGTTGATTCGAAAACGCTCGAAGAAAGCGCCTCGAGGCGAGCACTTGCCTCTTCCATGGTCATCCCGGGGCTCAGCCTGCCGATCACCTGAATGAACCAATTGCTTCTGTGGTCCAACGTGTTGCGCCCGGGATAAACGATCGGGTGCGTGCATATGGGCACGTATATTTCCGTCGCACGTCCCACATCCACACCTGTGAACTCTGGGTGTGCAACGCCGACTACCTCGAACGGGTACCCGCTCAGCATCAATGTCGACCCAACGGCATCTGCCGCACCGCCAAGTTCGCGTTGCCAGAATCGATAACTCACGGCTGCAACCGCAGGACAGCCGCGATAGTCGTCCGTGCCCGTCAAAACGCGACCCAAAACCGGAACGACCCCGAGCGTACTGAAGAAATCGCCGCTCACCCAGGCACCACGTACGTTTCGCACCTCGCCACCATCTGCGAGGTTGAATGTAGGATCTCCGAACGTAAAGACTGACCCTAACACATCCTGTTGATCGCGCAGTTCTTCCCAAAGCGGGTTGGTGAAATACGTCATTCCGTCACCGAACGCCACCTGTACCAGCTGTTTGGGATTTTGCACAGGAAGAGTTCGCAGTACCAAAGCATTGTAGAGACTGAAAATCGCGGTGTTGGCACCAATGCCGAGGCCGAGCGAAAGGATGGCCACGATCGTGAAAACGGGGCTCCTGCGTAACGATCGCGCTGCGTATCGAAAATCAGAGAACAAAGACTCCAGCCAGGACCGGAGGTTGCTCGAACGAGAGCGATCCCCATGGAGCGACGGCTTGCCGAACCGTCGCCTCGCCTCCAAGACTGCTTCGCGACGACTCCTGCCCTTGGCCATCAGATCGTCAGCGCGTTCGGCGATGTGGAATTCGACTTCCCGCTCATACTCGGCGGGGAGCCGACCACGACGGAGCATTCTTCCAAGTCGGATAAACCAATCCATCTGCTTCCTCCTGGTGGGCCGGCGGTTGCCTACACGTTCCTGAACACGCGGTCCACCCCATCAATGAGCCATTCTCAACTCTGGCTCTATTCCTCCCTCAACGTCTCCATCGGATCCAGCCGCGCGGCGTGCCAGGCGGGGAGCGCGCCGGCGGCGAGGGCGACGCATGACAAGATGGCGGCCGACAAAACGAGTGCAGTCGGATCTGTGGCTTCCACTCCAAACAGGAAGGAGCGCAAGAGCCTGGTGCCAGCTATCGCGCACGCGACACC
>CAYTDU010000625.1:0-3800 GCA_964436395.1 uncultured Gemmatimonadaceae bacterium
CTGGAGTCATCCTCCTACTCCTCTACCGCAACCTCCTCGTCGTTGCCGTTCTTCGGCCTCGTGAGCATTCTCTCGTGAAAATCGATCCGGTCCTGCAACTCTCCGATCTCCTCGCGCAACGCCCGTGTTTGCTCGTACATCGAGTCCATGGCGTCGACTAGTCGCTCGACTTCCTCGGCATCCTTCGACTGCCCCATCATCCTTGCCTTGTGGTCAAACCGCATCTTCATGCCGATGAGGACGAACCCTCCGATACCCAGCATGGCAGTTACGGCCATGATCCCTTCAAAGATCGCCGGATCCATAATCTCCCTTTGCTGAGGTTGCGGTTTGAAACCCATTACGAGTGTAGCCTCGCCGAGGATTCAAGCGCATCGCCGCTTGACACATGGTCAACACTATACGCGTATTGGGAGAAGGTGTCAGACTGGAGCAACTCTTGAAAACACTTGGGAAGATCGTCGTGCTGGCAGTGGTCTTGTTGATCGCTTTTCCGCTAGTCAAATACCGCACCATCAAGCCCTGCGAGATGCTCAAGAAGGAACGCATTGAGCGCATTCGCGACGGAATCGAAACTGCAGGTGAGGAAGCGCGGGGAGCGGTGGCGGAACACAGCGAAAGGGCTGAGCAAATTCTGGACGATGTCAGCGAGGCACTGGAGGGAATGGCCGACGGGTTGGCCGAGCGAGTTGCGGGACTCGAGGTTGATGAGATGTCGACCCGCGAATGCGTTGTTGAACTGTGGAAGATGAGAAAGGACAACTGAGGCGGTAGCACTCATCTTCCCCTTTCCTACAATCCTCACTGCTGTATACTTGGTCTTCCATCTAATGTAGAGATTCATGGGCGAGACCAGGGTAGACCTACACCATCTGTTGGAGGACCTTCGCGACGCGTATCCCGGTACGGTCGAAGAGACCATTCTGACTGAGATGGTGGCGAATGCGTTGGACTCCGGGGCAAGCACGATCCAAATCCATACGGATTCCGCTGAATCGACCCTTACGCTGAGTGACAACGGTTCGGGAATGCGTCGAGCTGATCTCAGGCAATACCATGACATTGCCGCCACGACGAAGACGCGCGGCCGCGGAATCGGGTTTGCCGGGGTTGGGATCAAGCTGGGCCTTTTGCTGTGCGATGAGGTGTTTACGGAGACGTTTCGCGGCAAGCAGCACATTGCCACTTCATGGCGACTTTCGTCGAAGCGCAGGGCACCGTGGCAATGGTCGCCGCCGCGTGACCTGTTGACGAGACCCGGCACCGCGGTTCAGCTGCGACTGCAGAGTGCATTGTCGCCTCTTCTGGACTCAGGCTACATAGCCGAGGTGCTGACGCGACAATTCGAGCCGCTGTTCGATCCAACCTTCGACGATCTGCTGTCGAAACACTATCCCGTAGGTGTTCGCTTCGTGTTGGACGGCCGAACCCTATCTCGTGCGACACGCAAGCGAGGTGAGAGAGCGGCGGTAACCGTGAAGCTGCCGCGCAAGCGCAAACCATCCGCCGTCGGTTTCTTATTGCGCACCGAAAACAAGCTGCCTGAATCCGAGCGGGGTGTGGCCATCAGCACATACGGGAAAGTGATCAAACGCGGGTGGGATTGGCTGGGGATCAGCCCGGCTGATCCAGATGTGGTGGGTGGGATAGTGGAAGCTCCGGCTCTGGCGGAGGCGTTGACACTCAACAAGGCTGATTTCATCAGGGGTGGTGCACACGGTGCTCTGTATTTGGCGTACAGGAAGGCGATTCAGGATGTGGTCTCTCGACAGCTCACGGAGTGGGGTGTTGGGCGTGGCGGCCCCGAACACTCCCGACGACGGGCGACGAGGCCGGTAGAGCGAGACCTGGAACGCATCTTGATAGATCTCGCGAGTGATTTCCCTCTATTGTCAACACTCGTCGAACAAAGGACTGGAGGGCAGAAGAGCCTGCTCGTCGGAACCGCAGCAGAGACACCTGGCAGAGATGCGCTGGTAGCCGGGCCGGAGCCTGGTGCGGATCACACCGCTGAAACAGATGAGGTCCTCTCGGCATCTCCACAAGAACGAGAAGCGACGCCGCATGAACCTCCGGAACCTCCCGCGGGGGTCCTGGAAACCGCCAGGAAACGTAAGCGCCGGCCAACGAAGTTTCGGCTTCGGATCCAATTCGAACAGCGTCCCGGCGACCCGGAATTATCACGCCTGGAACAGTCCACCGTGTGGATCAACGAATCGCATCCAGCTTATCGCAGGGCAGATCAGTCTCGATCGACTGGTTACCATATCGCTCTCGCCTCGGCCATGGCGTTGGCTGGCCTTGCTGTGGGACCGACCGAGGAGCATGATTTTGTTACGGCATTCCTGGTGAAATGGGGCAAGGCGGTCGAAAGAAAAACGCGGCGCCGGAGCAAGAGCAAGTCGAAGCGGTAAACCGAATGAAGACGGCGGATATTCGCTGAGGAGTGTGCTTAGAATGTTGTCGCTTACTGACAAATGGAAGGCAACCTACCCCGGGGCAGGAGTCGGTGTTTTGGTGATGAACGGGGTGAGCAATCCGGAATCCGTTGTCGATCTCGATCGGCGAACCAGCGAGATAGAGGAGGAGCTGCGGTCACGTTACGCGGGTGCGGATAGGGCGGTCATCAAGGCGATCCCAGCGATCCAAGAATACAATGTCTTCTACAAGCGATTCAAGAAAACGTATCACGTTCAGCTGCAGCTAGAATCCGTCATCCTGAAGAAACGCCCTGTGCCCGGCATGCGTGCGCTCGTCAAAGCGATGGTGAGTGCGGAACTCAAGAACCAACTACTCACGGCGGGCCACGATGTGGGGTTGTTGAATGGAGCGTTGACCGCCGATGTGGCAACTGGTGAAGAGACCTACACTCGTTTCGGCGGGCAGGAACAGCAGCTAAAACGAGGCGACAAATTCATCTCCGATGGCACTGGCATAGTGTCCAGTGTGATCTACGGCCCGGACTCTCGCACGAGCATACGCGACCGAACCACGCACGTGTGTTTCACGGTATACGTGGTGCAGGGGATCGAAGCCGCAACGGTGGCAGCGCACTTGAATGACATTCGTGACCATGTACTGCTGGCAGCGCCGGGGGCTGAAGTGGAGCAGTTGGAAGTTGTGATTTGTGAGTAGTGAGTAGTGAGTAGTGAGTTGTGATTTGTGATTTGTGAGTTATGCTTGGCCCATGCCTGAGACCTCATGTCTAGATCAAAACTGAACTTAGCACTGACGCTGGTTATTCTCCTCACAGCGTGTACCAATCAGTCCGATATAACCTTCTTCGTGCTGGTGAAGTCATCCAACTACTCGCAAGACAGCACAGGGCAGCTCACTCTGCTCAACTACCATTTCTTCTCGGAGATCTTCCTGACCGATAGCGGCAGCATCGAGAAGGCCGAACTGACTCTCCACAGTCGTCCGAATGAGCCACTGCCGTACGTAGACAGGGGGCACAACTTCTACGTCGAGGGCGGGCATTTCGACACCTTGGAAGAGGTGGATGCGGCATACCCGAATGGTCTGTATACGTTCGACATCACTGCGCCCACGGTCGATGTCGCGAATGCCACGCTCTCCTTGGCCGGGTCTGAGGGTCGCACAGACATTCCACAGCCCATAGAGATCGCTTTCTTCCAATCTGGAGAAGCGGTGAGCCCCGTGGATATCGACCCTGAAGACGATCTTCTCATCAGATGGAGCGACTACTCCAACGGGAGTGACGATCCCAACGGTATTGTGGACGACATGATATTTGTGGTGGTGGCAGATTGTTTCGGCGAGAGGATCTATCATACCGG
>CAYTDU010000626.1:0-3794 GCA_964436395.1 uncultured Gemmatimonadaceae bacterium
GCTGCCGGGAGTGCTTCCACGCGCAGGTATTCAGCGGAAATACTCGACGGCACGGACAGCAAGTACTCAATCTGATCGAGCGCGGTATCGACATCGCCCGCTAGCGCGTAGACCCAAATGACGTTTGGCTGAATGTATGCGGTGCGAAGCGAATTGCCCGACTCCGAAAGCAGCATCACTGCCTCGTCAACGTGACTGACTGCCTCTTGGGTGTTTCCTAGCAATGCATGAGCGTACCCGATGTACCAGTTCACGTTCGGATCGGACGTTCGCTGCTCGTACACATCCGACAGCGAAACCAGCAGCGAGTCGGAGTACGCGCGGGCCAGTGCGGGCTGCCCTCGCAAACGGTGGAATTCTGCCTTCACATAGAAGTAGTTGAACGGGAACGGTCCGGAGTAGGTGGCAGGCGTTAGCAGATCGAACAGGCTGTCGGTCGCACCGCTGGCTACGAGTGTCCTACCGCTTTGTACTAGTGCCAGCGCCGCTTCTGCCGGACTGACAGTAGGTATCATATCCAGCAAAACCTGGTGCGCTCTGGCGGTGTCACCCTGCCATCCCAAGTACACAAGCGCCTTGTTCGAGTATGGATCTGGTTGGTCGGGAGCAAGTAAAATCGCCTGCTCGAGGTACCGTTCGGCTTCGGCGTAGCGGCGGGCCAAGAAGAACAACCACCCCGCAGAACCCGCCCTGTCCGGCGATCGCGGGTCGAGAGCCACCGCAGTCGCGGCATTGTCCAGCGCTTCGTCCCATAAGCCGAGGGCGGCCTCAACCACCGCGGTGAATTCTCGTGCGAGTGTATTGTTGGGCCGCTGCTCGACCGCATACTCGAAGTCATCTAGCACCCGAGCGTATTCAGGTGGGTTGCCGGTTGAGTAGTCGAACAACCCCCTCGCGAGGCGAGCTTCGGGGAGGTCGGGCTGGAGTTCCAAGGCCTTGTTCACAGCCTCGCTCCAGCTTTCCAGGCGCACCTCGGTTGGGTCGGCAAAGCTGGTAAACAGAGCCCAATGTGCATTCGCCAATTCCGTGTATGCCAGTGCGAACATTGTGTCGACATCGATGGCCCGCTCGAACATATCAACCGCGATACGCAACGCGTTGGCATCCAGGGTCGGCCAACCTCTGTGCCACAGGTAGTCGCGCCCTCGCATGTACTGGTCGTACGCCAACAGGTTCTCGGTCGGCCGCACCCTCACCAGCACACGGTCCGTGTTGTTTAGAGCGGCATCGAGCCCTAATGCGACCCGCTCGGCGATTTCACTTTGAACCTGGAACACGTCTACCAGAAACTCATCGAAAGTGTCGGTCCAGAGATGCGAGTCGTCAGACACCCTTATGAGCTGCGGGATTATCCTCACACGGCTATTCAGATCTCCGGGACGTTCCCTTTGCACAGTGCCCTCGAGTACATAGTCGACACCCAACTCTTCGCCGATCTGTGCGATCGACCTCTCGGTTCCTCTGTACGTTGCCGCACTCGAGCGAGAGATAACCCCAATGTCAAACAGGCCAGCTAGGCGGGCGGTAACTGCATCGGTCACACCCTCTGCGAAATACTCATCCTCCGGGGGGCCGAGGTTCTCCCACGGCAATACGACCAGCATGGGACGGTCAGGGATATCGTGCGCCCAGGGCCCAAACGAACGCGACAGGCCCAGAACCGTCGCGACGGCGACCAACGCCGCTACACAGAATCCAACTAGCATCCGATTGCGGAGTTTCTTCCGCTCCGCCACCGTTTGCAGCGATGCTTCAACTTCTGCCAATGCCTGCCCAAACTCCCCTGCTGTGGCGAACCTATCCGACGGGTTCTTTGCGAGAGCCGTGGCAACAGCGCGGTCTAGCGATCCAGGCACTCTGTCCATCACGGCCTTGAGCCTCGGCACCGGGTACTCGCTGGGATGCGCAGCGATTCCCGAATCAGAGCCCGGATCAAAGGATGGTGGCACTCCCGCCAGCATTTCATACAAGACACATCCGAGGCCGTAGATGTCTGTGTGTCGATCGAGGGCTCCACCTCCAACAGCCTGCTCGGGACTCATGTACGCAGGCGTGCCAATGGGGAGATCGGTTTGTGTGATATTCATGTCGCTCGCCGCGGCACCAACGGCGCGGGCGATTCCAAAATCGGCCACGAACGCGTCATCGCCCATCAGAAGGATATTGGCCGGCTTTATGTCACGGTGGATGATGTCTTTCTCATGTGCGTAGTGCAGTGCGTTTGCCACTTCGCGTGTGATCTTGAGTGCGGCAGGAAGAGGAAACGGACCGTCCCGTTTGAGCCTGTGCTGTACCGACTCGCCTCCGACGTACGGCATGACGTAGTAGAGCAGTTCGTCGACTTCGCCGGCTGCGAACACCGGGATGATGTGCGGATGGGTCAGCTTCGATGCGAGTTCTACTTCGCGAAGGAACCGTCGCCTCAAGAGTTGGCTGGCGATATCGGGATCCAAAACTTTGATAGCCACTTTCCGATTGGGATGGTGCTCTTCCGCCAGGTAGACGATCGCCATCCCACCTGCGCCGATCTCTCGTTCGATGGTGTAACGATCTGCGAGCGATTCTTTCAGACGGTTCAATACCTCATCAGCCATAGTCGGCTAAGATGCAGCATGTAGCTTGGGATCGCCAGCACGGAGCTTCTGTCGGTCAACCAAGAATCGGCCATGTAGGTACCACGGCAGCAGTACCACGGACTTGGTACCGAGGCTTGTGAGGATGTGGAACAGCCTACTCGGGCCCTACAGCACCTTCGTCTAGCCGGCGCGTCAATACCCCAACGCCCTCGGCAAAAACAGCACGATCTCCGGCACAAGGGTGATCAGCAGGGTGAAGGCCAAAAGCAATATCAGGTAGGGCGCGATCGGCTTCGCGACGGCCGCCGGTGACACTTCGCCAACAGAACACGTTACCAGCAGACTCACGCCCACCGGCGGCAAAAAGACCGATATCCCCTGGGTCGCGCAGATCACGGTACCGTAGTGAATCGGATCAATCCCCAACTGCTTTGCCACGGGCAACAGAATGGGCGTGAGCAAAACCACCGCCGGCACCCCTTCCAGTATCGCGCCGAGCGGAAGGAAGATGACTATGGTGAGGAGTAAGAAGACGGTCTTGCCTCCCCCAAGGCTAGCCACTGTTGCCGCGATGTCCTGTGGCACCTGCTCGACCGCCAAAGCCCAAGACAGGAGTTGAGCGGCACCGACGACGAACAGGACCATGCCCGAGAGCTGAGCTGTCCGGAGCAACTCGCGCCAGAGTCGCTCTACCGATAGCGAGCCGTAGAACGCACTGAGCAGGAGCGCATATGCCACAGCGACGGCTGCCGCCTCAGTCGGTGTGAAGATGCCGAACCTGATACCACCGAGGATTATCACCACCAGGAGTAACGGTAGGATTGCATCCAGTGCCGCGCGCGCTGTAGTGCCCCAGGTAGCTCGCGGCCCACGCGGCCATGCTTCCCGCCGGGCCTGCAAACCGATCTGCCACATCAACCCAACCGCCATCAGCAGACCGGGTACGAGACAGGCCACGAATAGTTCCCCGATTGAAACGCTCGCCATAACACCGAATATGACCATGACGATACCCGGCGGGATCAGGATCCCCATGGCGCAAGCAGCTCCGACGATCGCGGTGGCGCGCGGGCGAGAGTAACCCTTTTCGATGAGCTGAGGGATCATTATCCCGCCGATCACTGCGGCCTGCGCCGAGTTCGATCCCGACACCCCGGCGAAGAATGTCTCCGCGAGTACAACCACCTGACCGAGTCCACCATGCAAGTGCCCCACGAG
>CAYTDU010000627.1:0-3787 GCA_964436395.1 uncultured Gemmatimonadaceae bacterium
CGGCATCGCCGTCCGGAGAAACGGTCTGAACGCGGTGTCGCAAGGCGACCCGCAGGCGGGCTTGGAGTTCGGACACACTGAATGGTTTGGTGAGATAATCATCAGCGCCGCGATCGAGTGCCTCAACTTTGTCCAAGTCCTTGGTCCTCGCGGAAAGAATAATAATCGGCATCTGCGACCAAGAACGAACGTAATCGATGATCTCCACGCCGTCCATATCAGGAAGTCCGAGATCCAGGATGATCAAGTCGGGAGGACGAGATTTGATCATTACCATCGCCTGTCTACCGCTTTCGGCCTCCAGCAGCCGATACTCTTGTTGTTCGAGTGAGACTCTCAGGAAACGGCGGATGGCCGGCTCATCCTCAACGACCAGAACAAGCGGTCGATCGGTGGCAATCAACTGTCACCTTCCTCCGCGTCTCGGAACCTTTCATCCATTGGCATGGGCCCATCACCTTTGGTGGGAAGAACGAAACGGAAAATCGTCCCGCCTTGCGGCCTCGGTTCCGCCCAGATACGGCCACCATGGGCCAAGACAACTCCCCGGCAAATGGCAAGACCAAGACCGGCTCCTCGTCCTGCGTCATTGTGCGCTTGCCGCCCGCGGTAGAACTTGTCGAAGATGCGGTCGTATTCGAGAGGGTCGAGTCCGACGCCACGATCCGCGATGGAGACCTCCACGCCCACCTTCCCCTTGCGTACCGATACATCGATCGGGCTTCCCTCGCCTGAATACTTGACCGAGTTGTCAACGAGGTTTAGCAACACCTGCTCGATCAGCAACGCATCGACCGGTACAAGAAGAAGCTCCTCCGGCATGTCAAGATGGACCTCGCGTCCTCGAAGGATTCTCTCCTGGCGTCGGAGCGAGGCACCAACAATCTCGTCGATTGGCTGCCATTCCTTTCTAAGCCGAAGGCTACCGGATTCAAGACGGGTCAACTGGAGGAGGTTCTCCAGGAGCTGGTTGAGCCGATCCGCTTCTTCGTAGATCGTCCCTGCCAGTTGCCGCCGTGTGTCAACGTCGAGTTCGTCTGCGATCAACGTGCTGGCGGATCCGGCAATGGAGGTGAGCGGTGTCCGAAGATCGTGCGAGACCGCGCTGAGAAGCGAGCTGCGCAGGTTCTCTGCCTCTGCCTGAGCGAGGATGTGCTGCGCCTCCTGCGCAAGACGATCACGCTCCAGCGCCAAAGCGATCTGCGCGGCGATTGCCTTCAGGAGCTGGCGACGCTCGAAGTTCAGCAACTGTTCAGAGTCCTCCGGACACCAGGCAAGCACTCCGACTGTAGAGTCAGGCGTCGTGAGGGGAATGTACAAAGCCTGGGCATCAGGAATGGCGTCGGTGCCCCACCCCGCCATCTGACGGTGCTCGAAGACCCACTTTGCCGCCTCTCGCTCGCTCTCCCGGTCCGTGAATCCCGCGTCGTGCCTTGAAGCGGCACGCAGAACCCCATCCCGAGGGAGAAAGAAGACGATCTCCCCGCTGAAGATCGAGACAAGCTCTTCTTGCGCCGCTTGGACGAGCTGCAACTCTCCGGGGATGCCGGCCAGCCGATGGCTGACTCTGTACAGAACTTCGGTACGGCGCTCACGATCTCGCGACAACTCGATCTGTTCACGGATACGCGCCGCCATCGCACTCACAACGAGTGCGATGGCAAGCATCACGGAAAACGTGTAGATGTACTCTGGGTTATCGACCACCAATGTGTAGTACGGGCTGGTAAAGAAGAAATTAAACAGAAGCACGCTGGCGATTGATGAGAAGATTGCAGGACCTCGCCCCAGTCGCACCGCGGCAATGACAACCGCCAACAGATACGTCATGACCAAGGTCGCGTCGGTCAAGCCAACCCACTCAAAAAGTGTGGCGATGCCGGTCGTAAGAGCAAGAAGGGCAACCGCTTTTCCGTAGCGCTGGAGACCATGAGCGCGAAGAAGATCGATCGACGACGAAGCCAAGCTCTCCTCTGCACTTCGAATGACATAGACGTCGATGTCACCGCTCTGGGCGATCAATCGGTCGGCGGGTGATCGCTGCCAGAAGCGCAGGCCCCTTTCTCGATCCTCCTTTCCGATAACGATCCTCGTTACGTTGCGCGCCGTGGCGTAGCGGATGATCTCTTCGACAATGTCCCCTCCGGTTAGCGCAACGGTTTCGGCGCCGAGTTGCTCGGCCAGCCTCAGATGCCTAGCGAACGACTCCCTGCTGCTCTTGTCTGGTTTTCGTTGGGATGCTTCCGAATAGACAACTACCCACTCTGCACGCATTGCAGACGCCATCCGCTGGGCGGCTCGAATCAGTTTGACAGAAGCTGCTCCTCTTCCCAGATAGACGAGCAAACGCTCGGTTGTTGCCCATGCCTGCACAGGTGCCCGCCTACGGCCTGATGGCTCAATGTCTCGTCCCACACGGTCGGCGACGCATCGCATTGCCAGTTCACGAAGAGCGATCAAATTGGGCTTGCGAAAGAATTCCTCGGCATCCAGAGCCATCTGCTCAGGAACGTGCACCTTCCCTTCACGGAACCGGGCAAGCAGTTCATCGGGCGGGAGATCAACAAGCTCTATCTCCCTGGCTTCCTCAAAGATCCGGTCTGGAATTGTCTCCCGGACCGTAAGTCCGGTAATCCGCGCCACCGATTCTCTCAGGCTTTCGATGTTTTGAACGTTCAACGTGGTCCAGACGTCGATTCCTGCATTCAAGAGCTCCTCTACATCGTGCCAGCGCCTTCTGTGTCTGGAGGTCGCGGCATTCAAGTGCGCAAGATCGTCAATTAGAATTAGCTCTGGCCGACGAGCAAGAGCCGCTTCCAGGTCGAACTCCTGTGAGGCGCCTTCAGCCTCCTCCGGCGATGTCGTGTGGAGCGTTTCGTGATCACGCAAGAGACTCTCCGTCTCGACACGACCATGCAGTTCGACGCGACCAACGACGATATCTTTATCTGTACCCGCTCTTTTGGCAGCGCGTGCTGCCTCCAGCATAGTGTGGGTCTTGCCAACCCCTGGAGCATAGCCAAAGAAGATCTTCAACTGCCCTTTCTTTTGTCTATTCGGGACCTGCAGCGCGGCATCTGGCTGAAACCTTTGTTTCGTTACATCGGGATCATTTCCCTGAGTAGCCATATTCTTCTCCCTCAGAAAGCGTCAGGCCTTCGAGATAGAGAGTGCTACACATGGTACACCACTGTCGTTTTGCCACCAAACAGCCGGGCCTCAGCTCCACAATCCAGCCCAACGCGTTTAACACGGCGTACACTTCCAGTGATGTTGGCAAGGGGGGTCTGAACTCTCGCTTCAGAAGTATCTGGGCAAGCGACCAGGCGCTCGAAACGATGCCTATCGTGTTGGGTGGCTACAGGTATCTTTCGCCACTCCAGAGCTTTCTCGAAGTGACTTCAGGCGGTCGTTCCTCCGGCGGTAAGGGTGTCCGTGGAACAGCGAGCTCAACACACCGCACAGTTTTAGTGGTTATGTTGCACTTGCCTACACAGGTCAAGATAATGCCTATTCGAAGGGGCCTCCAAGCAACTACGTGCCGCGGAGTATGGTTGGGAGATCAACCTGTGGTCTACACCAAGTTCGTAAGTAGTCCGCCAGGGGGGTGGCAACAGTAGAACTGCCCATGCCTTTTCCCACAATTCAGGGGTAGGCCCAAGGGAAGAAATTGTGGAAGGTTCGGTAGACTGGAAAATCACTCCCGAGTGAAGCATTGGAGATACGCTGTATTTCACCGTTTATCGCCGCATAACGATGCGAATCTTCGTCACCGTATGAGTGTGCG
>CAYTDU010000628.1:0-3787 GCA_964436395.1 uncultured Gemmatimonadaceae bacterium
TGAAGGTCTTCAATTGCGAGCGGATCTATTAGAGCTAGTTCTTCGTCACTACTCACCTGAACGAGATAAACGCGATCAACGTAGCGGTGGAATGACGCTGCTTCTGTATCGAAGGCGATCCTCGTTCGGGTTGCCAACTTGGCAGCAAGCTCATCCAATGCCGTTCGCTGCGCGACCATCTGCGGCGGATTCAGGTTTGGTTCAAGAGATTTGGACACGGCAGAAACATCGCATGGAATGGAGATATCGGAAAGCCATCCTAACCTGCACGGTCATGACACTAACAACCGAAGTGCAACCGCCCGTCTCCTGATTATGTTGATAATCATGCCGTCTGTTGTGGAAAGCCTGTCGACATCATGTGCGTAAATGGTCCATGCGTCAAGAAAAAAAGACAGTATCAAGACACAATAACGTCACAGTCGCGATGGTAATTTGGTTGGTTGTCCGGTGATACTCGCTGCCTTTAAGTTCCGTCAATGCTAATTGGGTGGTTATGGTGACTCCTTTTCCCTCAGTCGAATTGCTCGTGTTTCCAGATGACTGCGACTCGTTTGGGCACGTTAACCAGGCGACCTTCTTGCGCCTCTTCGAGCGTGCGCGATGGAATGCGGTAGCTGCTGGTCCGGGCATTGACATCTTCGATCGTGAAGACGCGTGGCCTGCGGTTCGAAAAACTACCATCGAGTACCTTGCCAGTGCTTTTCCAGGAGATGTGCTTCGGTTCGACACAGTTGTTGAGCAGCTCGGCCGAACTAGCTTCACGATGCAGCAAACGGCTATCCGTGATGCTGATGACACGGTCGTCGCCGAAGCCCATTTCGTGTTCGTGTGTGTTACACGCAAGGGCGAGCCAACTCCAGTGCCGGGCGAGATCTCCCGGTTTCTAGACGCAGCGAATTCAAGTAGGCCCAGCGGAATTCACAACCTCCGCGTCCGCGGGATCGCGACGGGACTTGATGTGATCGGCGATGGTGACACCGTGCTGTTTGTACACGGTTTTCCCTTGGACCGCACAATGTGGAGCGAAATCGCTGGTCCGTTGACTGGATGGAGGAGGATTGCTCCGGACTTGCGCGGGCTCGGAATGAGTGGAGCACCTGCGGACGGCTATTCAATGGCGGAGTATGCAGACGACCTTGCAGGGTTATTGGATGCACTAGACATCCAAGAAGTGGTGCTCTCCGGACTGTCGATGGGCGGGTATGTGGCCTTCGAGTTCCTGCGGAGGCATCGAAGCCGTGTTCGCGCGTTGATGCTGCTGAATACCAGGGCTGACGGAGATGGTGTAGTCGCCCGGGCAAACAGGAATGAGACGATAGCAGCTGTCCGGCGCAACGGCGTGGGCGTGTTGGAGGATCTGTTAATCCACCGATTGCTGGCCCCCGATTCTATCGAAACAATGCCGCATGTAGTACAACGATTGCAGGCCATGTTGCAAAGGCATTCGCCGGAAGGTGTCATCGGAGCGCTAGAAGCGATGAGGGATCGGAGCGATTCGACATCCTTGCTACCATCCATCGACGTGCCGACACTCGTGGTCGCTGGCAAGGAAGACCGCATTGTGCCTATCGAGTCGGTTCAAGAGATGGCTGCAGCAATCCCAGAGGCGCAATTCACGGCAATCGCGGACGCCGGCCACTTGACGCCAATGGAGCAACCTATTTCAACTGGGCGTGTGATAAGGGAGTTTCTGGATTCGATAACTACCTGATTTGATCGGACCTTGAGAATCTCTGCAATCAGATATTCACTGCCGGGGACCGCACGAAGTAATCGCGCTCCGGCACGCGCAGTTCGGGCTCACCATACCTCCCGTGGCCGGAGTGATAGCGGTCCCATTCCGCTCTTAGACTGAAGGCGTTGCGGCCTGTCGGTCTATCGACACTCAAGACTCCATCGAGGTGATCGATCTCATGCTGCAATAACTCCGCGATTGGACCGGCCACCTTGATCTTCTGACGGCGCCCCGCCATGTCCTGATAAGTCATTTCGATCTGGTAGGCGCGCTGCACCCTCACCAAGATATCCGGGAATGAGAAACAATCGTCCCACACCCAGAAGTCCTCGTCGCCGATGTCGGTCACGGTTGGGTTGATGATAAACCAAGGTTTGTCGATCTCGATGTAGATCATTCTCATCGGTGCACCAATCTGCGGCGCAGCCAAACCACGACCAACGCCGACCCGAGATCGTAGATGGTGCAAAGACTCCTGCAGATCATCAGCCACAAGACGCACCGCGGGAGATTGCGGATTTTCTATCGCATCAGACGGATTACGCAGTACTGGGTCGCCAAGTAGATGTATTGACCGGATCGTCATCTGCCCCTCTCGCGCAATGCGGCGCTCCAATCTAAGATGTTCCCATGTTTGCTGCCACAGTATTAGCTGCCGGTGCCTCCACCAGAATGGGTTCTCCCAAAGCACTCTTAGACTATCACGGGAGAACGTTCTTGCAATCGATCTTAGAGGCTATCTCAGAATTGGGGTGTCAGTGCTTTGTGGCATTGGGCCACGATTCAGATAAAGTGTTGGCACGTCATGACTTGCAGAATGTTGCCGTGGTCAGGAACGAAAGACTCGAGGCTGGGCCGATCGAATCCATTAGGGCTTCGATTCGAGCCATGGGGGAACAACCCGCCGATGCTCTTCTGGTTTGGCCGGTGGATTTCCCGCATGTGCGGGTGGAAACTGTCGCTGCACTCATCGACAGGTTCGGAGCCAACGACGCACCAGCGATCGTCGTGCCCGAGTATGCCGGGGTCGCAGGGCATCCCGTAATCTTTGGCCGCGCAGTCTTCAAGGAACTGTTGGAGACTCCTGACGCGGGTGGCGCAAGGACAGTCGTGCGCCACGATCCAGTTCGGGTTGCGCGTGTCCGCGTCGAAGATCCTGCGGTTGTCGACTTTGTGAATACGCCAGAATCCTACCGAGATATGCTGGAGCGAACTCGACGATAGCCGCTAAGGATCAACCTGGCACACCGCCAATTGCCTCGCCACTTGTGATTGTCAACAAAACTGTTAACATTATTGATAATATTGATAAAATGGCAGGTTCCATGGGTCCAATGACACCAGGATTGGCCGGGCAAAAGGGGCTGCGCGGTGAAATCCTGATTGAACTGAAAAAATCCCAACCGGCAACCGCAAACGAACTTGCGGCAGTGTTTGAAGTATCGGCTAATGCTATCCGAAGACACCTCAAAGAACTCGAGGCCGAGGGTTTGGTTGAGTACGAGAGAGAGCATAGAGGAAGCGGTGCGCCGACACATTCTTTTAGACTGAGCGACGGCGGGGAAGACCTGTTTCCCACACGGTACGGCGAGGTTCTGACCGAGGTATTGGGGTTGGTGGCTAGGGGCGGTGGCAGGAATGTCGTGAAGGAGATATTTGTGGAACGGTTTCGGGAGCACGCGAAACGTATCCGATCGGAGATGCCTGACGCGACTTTGGAAGAAAAACTGGATGCGATTGCTGGGATGCTTTCAGACCAAGGGTTTATGGCGGCGTGGGGCAAGACTGGGGACAAGTTGACGCTGGCTCAGCACAACTGTGCAATACGAGCCGTTGCGGAAGCGTTTCCAGAGATATGCGCTGCAGAAACGGAGTTCCTACGAGATGTGCTGGGAACCAAGGTGACCCGCGATTCGCATATCACCGAAGGGTGCAACGCGTGCCAGTATCATATCGAGTTTGCGTCGAGCTCGCATACGCCTGTTGCCGATGCGAGCATCGGCGAAGGAGACGGCAAGAATGAGTGATCCAATCGATCAACAGCTCTCT
>CAYTDU010000629.1:0-3780 GCA_964436395.1 uncultured Gemmatimonadaceae bacterium
AAGAAATCGACGTCGATGCCTACCTCATAGATACCAGGGGACCGGCTTGGGACGAGGAGCTGGACGGAGGATGATCACTGCTGTGGACAGTTCTGTTCTACTCGATGTTCTTGTCGCGGGATCACGGAACGTAGAGAAGTCATTGGACGCGCTGGACCGAGCACGCCTGACGGGGCGTATCGTGGCTTGCCCAGTCGTTTGGGCGGAAGTGAGCGCGGTGTTTGAGGAACTCGGGGAGGTGAAAATACTCACCGATGCGGGCATCGAGTTCGATCCGTTTGACCAGGAGACATCCCAAATAGCGGCCAGGTTGTGGAGATCATATCGCAGTAGAGGGGTTAGGCGAACTAGGATGATCGCAGATTTTCTCATTGCAGCGCATGCACTCGTCCGCGCAGATGTATTGCTGACACGCGACCGCGGCTTCACACGGAGTTACTTCGCAGACTTGAAAGTGATTGAGCCGTAAGAGGTTACTTGTTATTGCTCTGGTCCGCCCGTCCGCCCCCCAACACTCCGATCCACTATCGTGATCGGCTGCGGGTAGGAAATAGGCCCCAGCGCAGTATTGACAGTCGGTTGAGCCCGAATTGCCACTCGGCTCGGCTCATCTCCCACTCCAACGATGTTCAGTGCCAAGTTGAAGAGATCCGGCCCGGATCGTTCGAAAAAATCGAACAGATCTAGCGAGATTGACACCGGGATATCTCTTGGTTGCCCTGGAGGAAGTTCCAGTTCCTGGTCGATCAAGCCCGAAATTGTCTCGGTTTCGTCCAGTAGCAGCGTCCATTGCATGCGAACCAACCGTGCAGTCACCGGGTTGTCGCTGGGGTTTTCTGCGCGTATGTGGAGCTGGAACGACAACGGTAGCTCTTTCCTCGCTAATGCTGCTCCAACGCGGGCCGCATCCATGATGCTGAGATCGGAGTAAGACGACACGCTGGACGCATCGATGCCGGCGACACGCACATTGGCTAACCGGTCGAGTTGAAAATCAACCGATCGAAGTGCTGCGATCTGTTGGAGCGTGGCACAGGAGACAGTCAGCAGGCACGCTAACGCAAGGGACATCGGGTGGCGTATTCTCATGATTTGAGTATACGGCAGATGCTGAATATCCGGGAGGTCAGTTGACATCTTCGAGTTTGGTCTGAATGCTAGTGAGGGAGTCCGAGATTGTTCCGTGGGTGCAAAGCTCAGGGTCCTCAACTGGTGGTATGCCATGAAGCCGACGTTTCAGTTCTCCCTGCCATTCCTCGCATTTTTTGTGGTAATACTGGACGCTTCTGCCACCCAGGATCAAGCTGCATTCCTCATGCGTCAGGCGGAGCGGCTCCGTGCGGCAGGGAATCTGTCCGAGGCCGAGCCTCTATACCATGATGTGATCGAAATACTGGAGCGAGAACACGGCTCCGACTACATCGATATCGTTCAGCCGTTATACGGCCTGGCCTTTCTGTACGAAGCCCAGGACGACTTTGAAGCTTCGGAACAGCTGAAACGCCGCGCCCTCGCGATCGAGGAGCGGCATTATGGTCCGGACCACCCGGAAGTCGCTACAACGTTGTCAAATCTCGGGTTAACGCTCATCAATCTGAAGAATTACAGGGAATCTGAGGCGTTGTTCCAGCGCGCGTTGCAGATCCTGGAAGCAGACACAGGTGCCGCGGCGCGCGAGGGTTACGATGTCACGCTCAACAACCTGGGTGAGCTGCTCAGGGAACAACGCCGGTTCGAGAAGGCGGAGAGCACATATCTCGAGGCATTGGTGGAGAAAGAGGCGGCTTTTGGTCCGAACGATCCTGCCGTGGCAACGACACTCAACAACCTCGGCCTGGTCTACCACGAGCTGGGCAGGTTTGCTGAGGCCGAATCCTACTACGCCCGGGCGCTTGATATAGTAAATGAAGTGTATGGGCCTGACCACCCAATCGCACGCCAAATTGCGGACAACCTAGAAGACATATTGAGTAACGCTGGCGAATTCGGCGAGGAATTGAGTTCGAGGGCTCGCACCTCAGCGCCTGATCACGAGTCGAATCCCGGCCAATCGCCACAATTTGGTGTGGGTACCTACGTTTTGGTGTTTGGGTCGGTGGCCGCTCTGGGAATCGTAGTAAGCGTGGTGATTCTGTCAGGCGGCCGGGTAACCAAGAAGGACGGCTTGTCTGAATGACCCAATGTCGTAAGTGTTTGCAAAAACTGAGCTTATACAGCTAACCATCGCGTCCCGATAGCCAGCGAAAACGCATCGTCCGGCTGAGCCTGCCCTGGTGTGGGAGTGGTGGTGTCAGTGGTCTTTTGTGCGACCACGAGTTGCTCCACGGCAGATACGATTCTCGATACGGTTGTGTCGAGTTCAGCCACGCCCATCGGAGTGGACAAATCCATTTGAGCGGCCCCGAGTAACCTTTCTCCCAGCCGCCACAACTCGCGGTTTCTCAGTGCTTGCGCGCAATCTCGAATCGATTTCGCGGCATCGGCAAGTGGGTTCAGCGCGGTGAAGTCGTACGGCTGGCTGATGAGATAACTTGCCAGTTCTTTTGCTTGCCTGGCGGCGGATTGCAAGGCGGCGAAGCAGGCTTTTCGTGAGTTCATTTCGCTCCTCCCTTCGGCAACCGGGCTGTCTCAGTGAGACCCCTGGTTTTGCGGCCCCGGGTCGCCCCGGGTGTGCCATTTTCTTGTTCGGAACCGATCACTAGAAGTGCAAACAGCATACCATAGTAGATTGACTACAAAATATAATGTTAAAGTTTAGATTGATAATGTTAAAACACTGTGACAAAATAACTTATAGTGACAGCATAAAGCCACCTTAGACGTCGTTGTGGAAAGTTCTGCGTTGCTTTCCGCGGCAACTATTGCCTTATGCGGCCGGCGTGCAGAACCAAAGTTGGGCTATCCAAATCGGTGCCGAAGGGGTCGAACACGAGCCATTGAGTAAGTATGTACATTTGTGATGTGGAAAACTGTGTGCAATGTGCAAACCTGGCGCCGCTTGCCCATACCGGCCCGACCGATAGGTTACCCGAGGTCCGATCCGAAAGAAACAGAGTCGGAGGTTAGCTAATGGGTGAGAAGGGAACCGTTCGCTGGGGCATCCTCAGCACTGCCAACATTGGACGTGCCGCCGTGATACCTGCGATAAAGGAATCAAGCACCGGCCACGTGATCGCGGTGGCTAGCCGAACCGATGCTGCGGCGAAGGAGTTCGCGTCCGCCAACGGCATTCCGCGCTCATATGGGTCCTACCAACAATTGCTCGAAGATGAACAGATCGATGCTGTATACAACCCGCTTCCCAACAGCATGCACCGGGAATGGACTATCCGAGCGGCTGAGGCAGGAAAACACGTGCTTTGCGAAAAGCCGTTGGCGCTGAACGCAGCGGAGTGCGATGAGATGGCTGCGGCGGCCGCAGCTGCCGGTATCATATGCATGGAAGCTTTCATGTACCGGTTTCATCCGCGCATCGACCGGGTACTGCAGCTATTGGATCAAGGCGTGATCGGAGAAATTCGGGCGCTCTACTCGGCATTCACCTTCAAAATCACCAGCTCGGACAACATCAGGCTCGATCCCGAACTGGGAGGTGGTTCGCTCATGGATGTTGGATGCTATTGCGTGAATGTCTGCAGGACTGTGGTGGGCGGAGAGCCGCTGGAGGTTCAGGCGTATGCTCAATGGACCGACCGCGGCGTGGACGAGCAGATGGCTGGAATGCTCCGGTTCGCCGATGGCATCACGGCGCAGTTCGACAGCGCGCTGACAATGGAACGA
>CAYTDU010000630.1:0-3777 GCA_964436395.1 uncultured Gemmatimonadaceae bacterium
CCGCATAGGCACAATGCGTCTGTCATTCGCCGTGCATCCGGCGTTCGCTTTCACTTTCGACCACCAGACGACCTCATGATGTTCGCCGAATTGACCTCGATTGTCTGGATCGGTTCCGTGCGGTTCGCGATGTCTTCATACAGCATCAGAACGAACGCACTCGTTGCTCGATTCCGGGCAACTACCTTCACGAATCCTCTACCGGCCGGGTTCTCCTTTGCATCTTCCCAGATCACAATGTCGTAATCGACCGAAACGACTTCTAGTGAATCGGGCATCATCAACTGGAAGTGCCGAACCGGATCTTCTGGCCGAGCTACTTCCGGATATGTTTGGATCGCGCAAGCAGACAGACTTACGCTCAAGCATGTGATCGCAACGATCCGGGGGAGTTGTCGCATGGGTAGGACTCCTGGAAATGGTGGTCTGCCATCGCCGTTGCATAACACACGCCTGTCTTCTCACTGTAATTCGCCGCACCATGCTGTCTTTGCACTCATGGCCACAACATTTTGTGTCCTTCAGTGTCCACACCATGTCATCAATCGCGGACGATCCAGCACTGCTCGTTTGTGGAGTTTGAACTGGTGAATGAATTGCACGCCGTATAACGCATGTTGAGAGCACGCCCCAATCGCCGAAGCTGCATCACCGAAAGTGCTCTTTGGCTTTCTCCGTTACTCGTACGATAAATTCGGTCTTCGCCTCGGTATAGGCAATACGATCCCGGTGGTGGCGTTCAGAAAGTCGCGTCTTGAGTTCTCCGTATTCCCGTGCAACATCTGGATGCTGCCTGAGGTAGTCACGGAATAGCAGCCTGTCCCAGTGCTCGAAGTGTGCCTCGACCATATGGATGTGATGCGTCCGTTTCCCACGCGCGTCACGCTTTATGAACCACGCATAAAAGGGCGGCGTGCTGTCGCCCCACGACGGGCGCCAGAAGTAGTCGTAACCCTGAGCTTCGAGCACCGGCGCGATTCGTTTCTTCGTCTCTTCGAGATCCGCCACCTCAACGAGCATGTCTACAATCGGCTTCGATGCCAGGCCAGGCACAGCCGTGCTGCCGAAGTGCTCAATTCTCCTAACCAGATCCTGTGGGAGACACGACCGTAGGTGATCTCGCTCCTGCTCGAACATCTTCGGCCAGTTGGGATCGTACGGCACGACCGCCACGTGTTCCCTCACCACGCGACCTATCTTCTGCTCAAGTGTTTCCATCAACGCCCCTGTGCCCTTTGATGCATCTCGCGAGCCCCCAATTTCCAACCATATGGCGGAACGCACTGCAACCAATCGTGCGGTTCCACCGGAGGCTTCGCTCTTTCGTAAGTTGGTGTCAGCCTGCATCCTCATTCTTCGCGGTAACCAGTAGGTTGCTCGCACACGTCTCCCGAGGGCGAAGCAGGAGTAGGATCCACGATCTATCGCCGTGGTGTTCTAGCCGCTGTAGGAGTCGCCCCCTTAGGTCTTTCGCTTCTCTACAAAATTTGGACTGCACTCCTCCCGACGCAGGTATGGTGATTTCTTTCATTTCCTCCATGTACTTCATCCGCCAATGGTACCGCATGAGATCGCGCGCCAGAGACTCGGGTAGTGTTTCCGCTGCTCCTACCGCGCATGCCCGTGTTAGGCTTCGCCGGTAGACTAGTCTCTCGACCGGAGGTTGAAAGCACGAACGTGTTCAACGTCAAAGTCGTCCTTCCAAACACCAGCCAGCATGCCACGCCCGACATCCATGAGTTGGAAGCGTGGCGGAAGGACGAGAGCCCGAAGTTGTCCATCGGAACCAATCACCACCCACCGCTCAGACAGGTCAGTCACACGCTTGGAGCGCCGGACCCACACGTTGGCGTCATCATCGATCAAAACCGCTGAGTACGGGGGATAGGACTCCGGATAGTCGTACTGCTCCTGATTCCTGCGCAGAGATTGGGCAACGCCTGCTCCGAACCTCTGTCCCACTCGCTCGAGTTCCTCCTGCTTGTGGGTATTCAGGTCCTCCCGACCCAAAGGCTCAGTGAGAAACCCCAGACCAAGAGAGCGGATTTGCTGCCCATCCAGGTCCAGTTCGAGCAACGATGCTTGATCACCCGTGCCGAGGATGAATCCCCGTTCAGTACGCGCGAGTACAGTAGTCTTGCCGAAAACCCGTGGTCCATCACTTGTCTCATGTCGGTACCGTTCATCACCAGGGAATTCACCCACCTGGCCAAGGTATTCCCCCTCCAGGCTGAACCGATGGAGCACCATTGCCGGCCTGTAGGGTCCTTCAACGAGGCCCAGCTCCTGAGTCCCGGTCACTCCGAAAAGCACGAGGAGATCAGTTCCAGAGCAGCAGACCCGTTGTGGCAAACGACCATCGATCGGTGGAATGCGGAACGATCTGACGAACTCCCCATCGGACAGTACGGACATGCGGTCAGCGAACGGGTCCCAAGCGAAGAGCGAATCCCCGCAAGTCATAACGGGGCCCAATCCCCTGAACTCGCCTGGTCCCCCCCCTTCTCCTCCTACCCGGCCCAAGGTCGTGCCTCCTAGTGAAACCCAGATGACTGATTGGGATCCTCGGTCAGCGATGACCAGAGCGTCTTCAAGCAAAACCACGGATTGGACTTGGTAGAACTCATGGCCATTGGCCGGACCTAGGCTGAGCACGGGATTATCAGACAAGGTAAGCGTTTGTTGGGCGGCACTCGCTGGGGAGGTACCCATGAGGAGTAAGCCAAGTCCCATGAGAATTCCGCCGCCGGATATCCAAAATGGGTGCGCACCCAATGTGTTCACGTTGTCTCTCCAGCGAAGCCTAACGCATGCTGAGAGCACGCCCCAAACTGTTACCATGGGTATGAACAAGACCTGTGGATCACAGCAAGGAGCGGCTCTCATGAAATGGATGGCCGAGTATGCGATTCTCATTCAACTCTCCTGATGAGTCAACGCCGCTCGCAACCAATCCACACACTATGACTACTCCGATGCACTTTTCAGCGCTGAGTTTTCACACGGCCTCTGAGCCTTTAGGTGGCGTGACTGCGCTTTCGTTCAATCCATCTCGATCCCAATCGAATCAGACGCAACGGTTGAATTGACTGCAATAATCTCAATCGGTTCAACGCGCCGAGAGATATCCTCGTAGAGAAGGAGGTGATACTTGCCGGATTCTCGGTGGCGGCCAAACACGGTGAAGAAGCCGCGGCCTCTCGCGCGCTTCTGATCTCCTCCATGCATCGCAGCGGCGAAATCGACAGAGATGATTTCCAGCCAAGCCGGCACCTCCAGACGATTGTGCCGAATCGGATCTGTAGGCTCCGCGGGAGGAGGTACGGTGTTAGTCGCGCAGCCGGACAGTATAACCGCGAGACATACGGTTCCGATCAGAGTTTTGGACCCAGACATGGCGCGGTCTCCTGTTATGCGTGTCTGGAGTTGATGCAGCATCATTCGCGCCGCGTCAGCAGCCGCGTCAGCACCGGATTGTCTCACCGACTTGCCTATGAGTTCTGCCCAAAACCGCCACGAATCGTCCTGAACGGGTTACACCCATGTCTCTCGCGCCGGACAGCACAATCGACGTGCATGCGAAGCAGCGACTGGCACCAGGACATCGCGCCACCCAACGACTCTGCAAATAAGTTGCGAACGCATTGCTTTCCAGTTTTTAGATGCACGAGCAATCGAGGATGTTAGAATGCGCTTCAATGGACTGTTCCCCCAGCGCTCGTCAGCTTCATTTGCCTGATACTCATAAAGGCCTCCTCGGGAGCTTACTAGAGAGGT
>CAYTDU010000631.1:0-3770 GCA_964436395.1 uncultured Gemmatimonadaceae bacterium
TCCTTCACCGTTACTGCAGGCATCGTGAGCGGGCGTGGACGGCGACTGGATGGATTGAGGGATCCGGACGATCCTGCACGGGGGCTTTCGATCCACGACTTCATTCAAACCGACGCGGCGATCAACCGTGGGAATTCAGGTGGGCCGCTAGTCAACATCCGCGGTGAGGTGATCGGGATCAATTCCGCAATCGCGAGCGAGACCGGCTTCTATGCCGGTTACGGCTTCGCGATCCCCATCAATCTGGCTCGCAACGTTGCGGACCAACTGATTGCCTCCGGGCGGGTTACCCGAGCTCAGCTTGGTGTCAGTATACAGGAAGTAACGCAGGAGATAGCCGACTATGTCGGGCTCGACGAAATCAGAGGTGTGTTGCTGGTCGGGTTCAACGGCGAGAACACGCCGGCGGAACAAGCCGGGCTAGTGCCCAACGACGTGATCGTCGAGCTAGATGGACAGGAGGTACAATACGTCGCGCAGCTCCAACAGGTGGTCGGCTTCAAACGGCCAGGCGAATACGTGGAAGTGACGGTTCAACGCAAAGGTGGCGAAAGATCGAGCCACCGGGTGAGACTTTCGGAGGCCGACACCGATCCCGAGCGTACGTTGGCAAGCAGCGAACCGGAGGAGAGAGAGGATACGGGCTCCTCGTTCGAACAACTGGGAATATCAGTTGAACGCCTCGACCGACGCTCGGCAACACAACTAGGGCTGCCTCGCAGCATCGAGACAGGGTTGGCAGTGATGAGCGTCGATCAAGATGGGCCGGCTGACGGCAAGCTCGCTACCTCATTGCCGCGCCAAGGCAGGCTGGAAATCATCACCCACGTCAACGAGCGCAGAGTAGAGACGGTCGACGATCTCGAGAATGCAATGCGCGATGTCCGAGACGGCGAGGTAGTGCTCGTTCAATCGGTGCTCATCACATCGGACGGCGGCATCACCGACCGGCCGGTGTTTATCAGGGCTCAGGGAGGACGGAGGTAGCTAGAGGCGGTCAGGCGGACGGGCGGTCAGGCGGACAGGGGCGGCATTCATTTGCCGCCCCTTTTCTTTGCCAGCATAGAAGACAAGCCGATGGATGAAATTGCCGCCCGCCCGTCCGACTGTCCGCCCGACCGCCCCTCGTTGTACCTTTTCTTCGACAATTACACCTGACCATCCGTGAACTGGATGCCAATGCAAGAGCCTCGGCTGCCCTCAGATATCCGTTCGCGCCTCGTCCGCTTTGGCGTGATTCTGCCGTCCATCACGATAGCCGGCACGTTTGGTTTCATGTTGATCGAGGGTTGGCGATTCACAGACGCGCTGTACATGACTGTGATCACCTTGTCCACGGTCGGATTCAGCGAGGTAAGCCCACTATCACCCGAAGGTAGGCTTTTCACCACCTTTCTAATTGTGGCAGGGGTGGCGGCGGTAACATACCTATTCAGTGCGATCAGCCATCACGTTGTTAGCGGTGAACTACACGGGACACTTCGGAGGCGACAGATGCAAAGAAGGATCGACGCGTTGAGCAACCACTTCATCATCTGCGGATACGGGCAAGTGGGTGCACAAGTGGTCAAAAGCCTCCAACAGATGGGAAAGAAGTGTGTGGTGATCGAGACACGCATCGAAGATCTCGACACCACAGAATTTCCGGCCATCATAGGAAATGCAGAGGATGATGATATCCTGAAGCAAGCAGGCATCGACCGCGCCGCCGGACTGGTCGCCGCGACCGGAGATGATGCCAGCAACCTATTCATAACGGTGTCCGCACACACCTTGAACAAGAACATGACGATTGTAGCTCGAGCGAACAACGTATCCTCGGAGGCAAAACTGCGTTACGGTGGCGCGACACACGTAATCTCACCACACATGATGGGCGGCAAACGGATCGCGACTCAACTACTGTATCCTTCGGTGACAGACTTCCTGGATGTCGTGATGCACTCGGGAGATCTCGAGCTCTGGCTCGAGGAATTCACATTGGCAGCAATGTGCGATCTGGAGGGCAAGACTGTGGCGGAAGGTCAGGTGCGCCAGAACACTGGCGCTAACATCCTCGCGATCAGGCGCCGCGACGGAGGCTCGGTACTAACGAATCCGCCGTCCGAACTCCGCTTCGCACCGGGAGATGTGCTGATTGCGCTTGGAACTCGAGAGCAGTTGAAGGACTTGAGCAACCTGACTGTCGGGTGAGGGCGGTAAGATTGCAGAATGAAGACTTGAGATTTTAGAATGGCGATGGAGATAGACCACCAGGGGCGTAACCAACTCTGCCGCCAATCTGCAATCACCATCCCCACTCTGCAATCATCGAACCTACCGCCTTACCGCCAGGGATTTCAGGAGACGTTTACAACACAAATGGAAATGTCGGCAGACGAGGAACCAACATGGCAATGACCGCAATAAATCCTGCGACTGGAGTGACGATCGAAGAGTATGACGAAAAAAATCCGCAGGAAGTCAAACAGGCTATCTCTGCGGCAAATGAAGCTTTCTACACCTGGCGGCGTACTGGATTCGGTGAACGGACGAGCCTGATGAAGTCCGCCGCCTCGGTACTGCGCGAGAATGCGTCAGACTACGCAATCCTCATGGCGAACGAAATGGGCAAACCGGTCGCTCAGGGTAAAGCGGAGGTCGAGAAGTGTGCGTGGGTCTGCGACTACTACGCCGAAAACGCGGAGAGTTTCCTGAAGCCAGAAATTGTCGCAACCGACGCGACCAAGAGCTTTGTGACTTTCCAACCGCTCGGCGTGATCTTGGCGGTCATGCCTTGGAACTTTCCGTTCTGGCAGGTTTTCCGCTTTGCCGCACCGGCGCTGATGGCGGGCAACGTTGGCATGCTCAAACACGCGTCAAACGTGCCCGGCTGTGCGGTGGCAATCGAAGAAGTGTTTACCAAGGCAGGATTCCCGGCCAACGTATTTCGGACTCTCCTGATCGGAAGCCGGCAAGTCGATGCTGTAATCGAGAATCCCCACATAAAGGCTGTCACGCTGACGGGAAGCACGCCCGCGGGTATGGCTGTCGCACGCAAGTCGGGCGAGATGCTGAAGAAGACCGTGCTCGAACTCGGCGGTAGCGATCCATACGTCGTCTTGGAGGACGCAGACCTCAAGGAAGCAGTATCAATATGCGTAACGAGCAGGCTCATCAACTCCGGTCAGAGTTGCATCAACGCAAAGCGATTCATCGTCGTTGAACCACTACGCCAGGAGTTTGAGACGTTGTTTGTCGAGCGGATGGGCGGCATGAAAGTCGGCGATCCCTTGGATGAAACGACGGAGGTGGGACCGCAAGCTCGGGTTGACCTTCGCGACGAGCTACACGATCAGGTGCGGCAAAGTATCGATAAAGGAGCGCGATGTCTCGTGGGCGGAGAGATACCTGATGGAGAAGGTGCCTTTTATCCACCGACCGTACTCTCAGGTGTAACCAAAGGGATGCCCGCGTACGACGAAGAACTATTCGGCCCGGTGGCAGCCATCATATCTGCACGCGACGAGGAAGAAGCGATCAAGCTCGCAAACGACTCGAACTTCGGGCTAGGTGCAGCAGTGTTCACGGCAGACACCGCAAGAGGCGAGAGGATAGCCGCTGAGGAGCTAGAAGCCGGAGCCTGTTTCGTCAATTCTTTCGTGAAATCTGACCCCAGGCTTCCCTTTGGAGGTATCAAAGAAAGCGGATACGGGCGAGAACTGTCACACTTTGGCATTCGCGAGTTCGTGAACATCAAGACGGTGTTCGTGGCTTGATGCTCGCTTGAC
>CAYTDU010000632.1:0-3767 GCA_964436395.1 uncultured Gemmatimonadaceae bacterium
TGCGTCGGCCCGCGAAGGTCGATCCGTCGAGCGGTAAGCGCGACAACGTCACTATCAGCGGAGAGATGATCGTCGACGCCACGGCTTTGCGTGCGTTCATATTCGAGCACGTCTGGAACCAGACCAATGAGACATTCTACACCGCCGGGTTCCACGGCATCGACTGGGACGCGTTGAAGCCGGTTTACGAGAAGTACCTCCCGCACATCGGCAACGATTATGAGATGACCGAGATGCTGAGCGAAATGCTCGGTGAACTGAACGTGAGCCATAGCGGCGCGCGCTATTCGTCTTCGGAGTCCACCGATGATGCTACGGCTTCGCTAGGGATCTTCTACGACCAGACGTACGACGGCGTTGGCATGAGAGTGGTCGAGGTGATCGACAATGGACCAATGGACAAGGCCGGCATGAATGTCGGGCCGGGAATGATCATCGAATCCATTGATGGTGTCACGATCGCCGCGAATGTCGATCCCGCTCGCTATCTGAATCGCAAGGCCGACAAACGAATGCTCCTGGTTGTGCGAGATGGCAACGAGACGCGCGAGATAGTAGTAAAACCCATCTCGGCTGGTGCGGAGCGGTCGCTGCTATACGACCGCTGGGTGCGGCGCAACCGCGATGAGGTTGACAGGCTCAGCAATGGTCGCCTAGGCTATGTCCACATCCCGGGCATGAGTGACGGTCCGTACCGGACCACGATCGAAGAAGTGATGGGTCGGTTCGCAACCCGGGAGGGCATCGTCGTCGACACGCGGTTCAACGGAGGCGGTGATCTCGTGGCCGACCTCGCGATGTTCCTGAGCGGCGAGCGGTTCTTCGACTACACGACCGACACACGCAGCACTGGTTACGAACCCAATTTCAGGTGGACGAAACCGAGCGTTTCACTGGTCGGCGAGTCCAACTACAGTGACGGACACTGTTACGCCTACGCGTACCAAGAACTGGAGATTGGGCCCCTCATCGGTATGCCGGTACCGGGCACGTGCACGTTCGCAGGGTGGGAAGGGCTACCCAACGGTGCGCGCTGGGGCGTGCCGGGAATGGGTGTAAAGAACAACGCCGGTCAGTATCTGGAGAACCTCCAGACCGAGCCTGACATCCAGGTCATGAACGAATATGGGATCGTGAGCCATGGACGGGATCAGCAGCTGGAAGCGGCGGTGGCGGAGCTGTTGAGACTGGTCGGGGGGAACTAGGCGGTAGGGCGGAAAGGCGGTAGGGTGGTACCGCTCCTCTCCTCCGCCCCACACGGCGGTAGGGCGGTACCGCACCACTCTACCCAACCGCCCGGCGGTACGGCGGTAGGCGGTAGGTGGGTGTCAGCGACGCGATTCGCTCGCCGGCATCGTGATGGTGTACGAGCGTTCGGTGTGGGCCTCCACATCCTGTCGCGAGAACCAGCTGGGCTTGAACTGACTTGCCGAGTAGAGTTCTGCCTGATCGAAATAGTGCGGCGATTCTGGGTCGCCGCTCTGCCCGAAAACGAAAATCGAGCGCGCACTTACAGACGGGGTGAACTCCACCACCTTAACGAACGAGTTCCCGTGCTCGCCGTAACGGCGTCTCCCGCTTTCTGCCTTGCTACTGTGGAAGGTGAACACTGAGCCCAGCCATCCAGGTGCCCCATCCACGGGCAGGCTACGCAGGGAGTCGTCGAATGGCAGCAAGCCGGCGGCGTCGGGCCTTTGTATCCGGTTGATGTTGCCCCAGGGTACTTCCCATGTGCCCCAATCGGATTCGAGTTCCTCTACCACTTCGGTCAGCGCGTCCAACCATCTTTCGGTGTCTGTGGTTCGACCGGGATTGACGCTCCCCGCCCACAACACGAATAGCGTGGTTCCGACCGATGCCTTTGTCGCCTCTCGGTTCCAGCGGCGAAGCGCCGCGATAGGTTGGGCGAGTTTGGCCGCAGCCGCGCCATCACGGCGCTGCAGCTCTTCGAATGCGGCAAATAGACCGTCCAACCACTCGTCAGCGGCAATCAGCCGCGTGTTTAGCACCGCGCGAGCGAAGTCGTCGAGCGTGATATCATTGAGCTGGCGAAGTACTCGTCGCGAATTCTGGGCGCGCCTGTTGTCGGTCTCACTACCCACCATGTACTCCGGGAAGTTGTCACGGCCAACCTCAATCCCGTCAGTTGCCAAGAACGGATCGGAGTTGGTGTTCTGCAAGTAGCCACTTTCCGGGTTCAGGAACTGGGGTAGCTCATGCAGCGAGTGATACCCATTCCATTCCGTGCCCGGGTCGGTGCCGTCGACAGGTTCCGACCAGTCGTACTCCAAAGACCGCCTTGGGATTGCGTGGTTATACACGTAGAGGATGTTGCCTTCTCTGTCTGCGTACATCGTGTTCATGTAGGGGACGTTTAGAAGTTCCAAGGACGCGCGCCACTCATCGAGTGACTGAGCCCGCATCATCCCGTACCACTGCTCGAACCACCCTCCCTCGTCGAGCTTCGCCAATCGCACGGCCAATGGCTCTCCGTCTTCTGTGATTCCGAGTATTGGTCCGTGGTGAGTTTTCGCGAATTGAAACACCATTGACTCGAGGCCGTCTTCGGTGAGGACGCTGATGGACTTGGTCCACGAATGGAGCTCGCGCCAACCGTCACCGTACAGGTACGCTGTCTCCTGCTCGTTCAGCTGCTCGAGGTAGAGGTCGCCGTGGTCGCCGTAGTTGTCGGTATATGCCCAGCCGAGGAGGTTGCTGTTCCCCATGTAGGGGAGCATGAACCCGAACCTCGTCTGGCCCGAAAAGGAAAGCCCCTCATCACTTTCGAGGTGTAGCTCATAGTATGTGGAAAGCCCGAAGAACGAAACGTGGGGGTTGATCAGCAACATCGGGTAGCCGCTTGCGGCCCTCGAACCCGCTAACGCCCATTCATTGGAGCCGAGCGACCGCTCTCCATTCGGTGAAACCGATCCGGCCGGCCACGCCGATGACGGGAGATCTCTGGTCGAGAACGCCATCCCGAAATCGCCTCCTCCCGACGTTTCAGAAAGTCCGCGCTCCAGCGATCGCTGGCTGTGACTGCGTCTCAGTCCGGCATAGCCGAGGTACTCGTTGTGATGGTACTTGAACCGTATCAACGCGAGCGTATGCCAGGGTTCCACTACATCCAGGATCCGTCGTTCCACGCCCGGGTGCTCTTCGAGGAAGTGGTTGAATCCCGCGGCGTAAGCATCGTACAGGACGCGAAGCTGTTCGGGCGCGTGTTCGTACTCGTCGATCGAGCGTCGTGCAATCTCCAAACCCCGAACTAGGTAGTCATCGAGTAGTGCACCTTCGCCATACAATTCGGCGCCGCGGCCAATTGCGCGCACGAAGTTGTCCTCCACCTGCCACCAGTTGTCTTCCGCCTGTGCGTAGGCCGCCCCAAAAACGACGCTTGCGTCAGTTGGTCCGTATATGTGAGGGATTCCCCACTCGTCGCGGAATATCGTGACCTGCGTGCTTTGGGACCGCTCGGCATTAGGAGGAGAGTCAGGAGACTCCGAAGAGAACGAGGGCCAAAAGGTGAGGATCAATAAGGGCGTGAGTCGAATGTTCATAACTCATCTCCAGACGGTGTACCGATTTTCCCTTTCACGGCTTCCCTCAACTCCTGGGGATCGTACTGTATGCCATCTTTAAACACCATAGTAGTGTTGCCGATTGCTGTGATGTCCGCGGCGGGATCTCCTCTTACGACGGTTAGGTCTGCGCGGAGGCCTTCACGGACAATCCCGATCTCCCCATGAGGGCTATCTCGACGTCGG
>CAYTDU010000633.1:0-3757 GCA_964436395.1 uncultured Gemmatimonadaceae bacterium
TGTCTTATCGTTGGTTGGATGTGCGCAGCCAGCCCCGTCTGTTGTTCAGGGACCGATTCCCGAAGGCACCACGCCGATTGAGTATCTCGTACTGGCCACCAATCGAACCTCGACCATGCAGCGGGAGTTGGGCGAAGCCGGCGCGGTGGGATTTCGCTTCACGGGCTTGACTGTTGCCAAGACCATGTTTGGAGGCAACGAACTCGTGACCGTGCTGTACAGGTAGCGACGGTACTCTTAAGTGCTTTTCGTCAACTAGCGCGTCACTCCGAACCATCTGAGTTGACAAACCACAACGTTGCTGCTGATGAACACAATCCACTGACAACTTGGCGAACCACAGCCCGATCAGAGCACGCGTATACCGGAACCCTCGATGATGGTCCCAACCACAGCGCGCGTCTCGACACGGTTCGCCTCGAGTGCCTGCACAAGGTCGGCGCAGCGCTCCACCGCCACGGCGATCAGTAGCCCGCCCGAGGTCTGCGCGTCGTTGAGCACAACGCGCCGGATCTCCGACAGAGATTCGGGATAGGTCAGGGATGGCCTTGTGAACTCGAAGTTGTCCCGTGAACCTCCTGGGACCACTCCTGAGGCAGCCAACTCGAACACGCCTGGCAGGAAGGGCACCGCTTCAAAACGGATCTCTGCGCCGACGTCGGAGGCTCTCAGCATTTCCAGCAGATGGCCGCACAGCCCGAACCCGGTGATGTCCGTCGCGGCGTGCGCGCCAACCTCCTGCATGGCCTCGGCCGCGCCTTTGTTTAGGCCGGCCATGGTCTCAACCAGGCGTAGCCGCTGCGTCTCGTCCAGCAGTCCCTGCTTCAGGGCCGTGGACATCACACCGGTACCTAGGGGCTTGGTCAAGACCAGCGCATCGCCGGGGCGGGCGCCGCGGTTGGCCACCATCCGTTCGGGCACCACGACGCCGGTCACCGCCAGGCCAAACTTGGGTTCCGTGTCATCGACCGTATGTCCGCCCACGATGCAGATGCCCGCCTCTCGCGCCTTGTCCTGGGCCCCCAGTAGGATCCGTTCGAGGACCGAGACCGGCAGACGGTTTGAGGGGAAGCCAACCACGTTCAGGGCGAACAGGGGGCGTCCGCCCATGGCGTAGACGTCGCTGAGGGAATTGGCGGCGGCTATGGCGCCGAACTCGTAGGGGTCGTCCACGATGGGGGTAAAGAAGTCAACTGTGGCGATTAGCGCAGTCGCGTCGTCCAGCGTGTAGACGGCGGCGTCATCGGAGGTGTCGGCGCCGACCAGCACGGCAGGATCGTCCGGCAGCGCCAGGCGGCTCACCACGGATTCCAGCACTTGAGGGCGGAGCTTGCAGGCGCAACCGAGCCCGTGGGTGTAGCGGGTCAGCTTGATCTCCTCGTCGGAAGCGACCACCTCGCAGGCGCCCGTGGGCTGCAGGCGGTCCACGACGTCGCAGATCTCGATGATCGCCCGGTCGATCTCCTGCTCGGTGGTGAATCGCCCGACGGAAAACCGCACAGTGCCCATCGCGTACTCCAGAGGCACGTCCATGGCGGTTAGCACGGCGGACACGTCGACATGGTCGCTGTGGCAGGCCGCTCCAGCGGAGGCGGCGACCCCGACCAGCTCGCTCAGGATCGTGTTTGCCTCCAGGCCCCGGAAGCTGACGCTGGCCGTGTTGGGCAGGCGCTTATCGCGATGGCCGTTGAAACGCAGGTCGGGGTACCGCTCGCGCAGGCCGTCCTCCAGCCTGTCGCGCAGCGTCGCCAGGCGGGGTGTCTGGTGGTCCAACTCCTCGACGACCCGGCGGCAGGCTTCGCCCAGCCCCACGATCTCGAGCACGTTCTCGGTACCGGCCCGCCAATTCATCTCGTGATCGGCGCCGTGCACCAGCTTCTCGAGGTGGATCCCGGCGCGCACATACAGGGCCCCGATTCCCTTGGGTGCGTAGAGCTTGTGCCCGGCCACGGAAAGCAGGTCGACGCCTAGATCGTCGACGCGCACCGGAATCTTGCCCACGGCCTGGGCGCAGTCGCTGTGGACGGCGATGCCGCGCGCCCGGGCGATGGCCGCGATCTCCGCGATGGGTTGAATGGTCCCCACCTCGTTGTTGGCGTGCATGATGGAGACGAGGATGGTCCTGGGCGTGAGGGCGGCTTCCAGGTCCGCCACCGAGACCAGGCCGTCGCCGTCGACCGGCAGGTAGGTGACGTTGAATCCCTGACCCTCCAGATACCGGCAGACCTCGATCACCGCAGGATGCTCGATGGCCGAGGTCACGATGTGATTGCCGCGATCCCGTCGCGCCCAGGCTATTCCCTTGATGGCGTAGTTATTGGACTCCGAGCCCCCCGAAGTGAAAATGACCTCCTCGACCCCGCAACCGAGCAGGTCGGCCACCTGTTTCCGGGCCCGATCCACAGCTTGCTTGGTCGCCGCTCCCAGGGCGTGGCTGCTGCTCGGGTTGCCGTAGTGCTGGCGGATGAAGGGGATCATCGCCTCCCCGACGGTGGGGTCGATGGGCGTCGTGGCGTTGTAGTCCAGATAGATCGGATCCATGTTTCGCGTCGCTACCTGTAGTACTTGAATACCGGGAATTCAACAACCTCGGTTGAGTCAGCTGGCGGTCCGATAGCCTCATCGAAGTAGTTCCAAGTTGTAAGGCCATCGTCCGATTCCGGCTCGAGTAAATAGAATGCCAGGTATGCCAAGGGCTGTGCGAGATCAACCATGAACGATCCTGCGGGAAACGACTTCTCCGTCTCCTCAAAGCGACCGTTCACTGAAGTCATTGTATGGCCTTGATACTCCCTTCCTTGAATGACTTCGGAAACCAAGAACATCTCACCGTCAAATGTGGTCGCCTGTTCGAGTGTAGCAACTTCGATTCCGTGCTCCTCGAGCTTATCCGCCAACTCCGTGAGATGTGCCGGAAACACGTAACCTCTCGGGACCCGGCTCGTCTTCACGGGCCGGAATCTGCTGTAGTTCGCGACACCGTCAAACCAGGTGAGCCTGTCGCTTACTCGGACCGGCCTTTGAGTACGGTCGCCATCGGGTAGCTCGTGCTCATAGACGTACAGCGGCACAGGCTCCTCGAGTGGAGCCATTTCGAATTGAACACCTCGCACTAGCTGACCGCTGTTTTCTATCTCTCTCACTGTTTCTTCTTCCGCTCGCCGTATGAGGCCCTCGATCTCTTCTGCCTCCGCATTTGTGTATTCGAGAACGGAGAGAACGAATAGCCTTGCCGCCAGGATACGTTTTTCGAACGAGTCGTGCGGGAACATCTCGGCGAGAACAGCAATTCTGTTCCTCAGTCCCATCATGTTCACCAGGAATCGCGGCAGGTGGCTGTACGTGCGCCACTCAGTTGGCGGCCATTGCCTGAAACCGCCGTACAGGAACGTCTGCAAACCCGATCGCCGCAGGACCTTGTTCGATACGGCTGGTAGCAGCGAATCCATGGTATAGTTGCTCACCAAGGGGTAACCCGCCGTTTGGTAGGGTGGGGCATATGTTACCGCATATCCGTGCCAGGACCCGTTGTTGGTGTGTAGATCCACGAGAACTGCCGGATCCCATCTTTTCAGAACATTCGATACCAACGCCTTAGTTTCAACTGCCTCGATCTTCATCCCGTCGCGGTTCAGATCCAAACCCTGCCCATTGTACCTCGTGCCAACCAGCTCAGGGCTTCCCTCCTGCGATCTCCGGTTGTTCCCAAGCGAATCGTTCCCGTCCGCGTTGTAAATGGGGGCAAACAGCAGTATCT
>CAYTDU010000634.1:0-3747 GCA_964436395.1 uncultured Gemmatimonadaceae bacterium
AATCCATCCAGAAATTCGACGGCAGCAACGAGCCGAGCCTCAAAGTCGCCTTTAGCGAGGCCGAGTACGTCATATCCCGCTCGATGCACTCAGGCACGGTATACTTCGGATCGCCCAGAGAGAATGACACGAACTCGAGTGAGTAGTTGCCATTCACGTCAGTGATCGGGAAGACCTCGAGGAAGACCCGCTCGAGCGCGATGTCAGCGCGCTCGGCAGCTTCGTCTCTACGTAGCAACGCCTGGAACGAATTGGTCTGAATGTCCAATAGGCCGGGCATCGGCATTACGGTATCGAGTTTCCCGAAAGAGATTGCAGATACGTTCTTGGTCATAAAATGTCCCCAGATACCACAGACGGCCCCGATTGACGCCCCAGGATCAGATGTCCCGAGAGGTCAATTGCGGGGCTCGCTGCACGAGCGGATTTTTTTGCGATCCGTCGATCCATACCGACCCAGTTGAAAGAGACCTTGATTGCGCACGCACCATAGGTGCGTCTTCCTCCGCACCACTACGAAGGATGGTCCCGGGTCTACTTCAACTCGACAGTCGCGCCCTGCTCCTCGAGCTTTGTCTTGACACTTTCGGCTTCGTCCTTGCCAACGTCTTCCTTGACGTTGCTCGGTGCGGAGTCCACGAGCTCTTTGGCCTCCTTCAGACCCAGCGATGTTACTTCCCGGACGGCTTTGATGACCTGGATCTTCTTGGAACCGACATCGGTGAGAACGACCGTGAACTCGGTCTTCTCGTCGGCTTCGGCGGCTGCTTCACCCGCTGCCGCACCACCAGGAGCTGCAGCAACCGGTGCGGCTGCAACCGTCACATTGAACTTCTCTTTGAAAGCCTCGACCATGTCAGCCAGTTCCATAACCGACATGTTACCGATTGCGTCGAGGATCTCGTCCTTGCTTAAGGTTTTCGTTGCCATCTTGATTCTCTCTCAAGCCTGAGGTTCAGCAGTGGCGCGTTGCTCCCGAAGCGCCTCGAGCACGCCAACCATTTGATACAACAATCCGTCGAGTGCGCCCACAAATCCCTGCATCGGCGCTTGCATGAGGCCAGCCAACTGGCCCAGCAGTTCATCACGCGAAGGAAGTGACGCGAGCCGCTTCACATCGGCCGCATCCACTCGTTGACCTTCCACGAGCCCCGCCTTCACCGTGAAATCGTCGTGTTTCTTCGAAAAGTCGGAAAGCAGCTGCGCAGCAGCCACAGGATCTTCTCCTGCAAACACGAGCGCCGTCGGCCCCGTGAATACGTCGTCGATGCCGGAAACCGAGGCGGCCTCGAGAGCGCGCAGAGCCAACGTGTTCTTCACAACTGTGTATTCGACGCCCGCAGCACGCAGCTGTCTCCTGAAATCCGTGATCGACTTCACCGTGACACCTGTGAAATCGGTCAAATAGATGTTCTGCGACTGCGAGATTCTTTCCGATAGTTGGGCGACGATCTCGCCCTTTTGTTCGCGGTTCATCTGTACCCCGTCGTGTCGACCCGCACACCGGGTCCCATCGTGCTGGACACCGTCACTGACCGCACGTACGTGCCTTTGGCGGCGGCCGGTTTCGCCCGAATGACGGACTCCATGAATGCTCTGAGATTGTCTTGCAGCTGCTCCGGCGAGAACGACACCTTACCCACCGGTGCGTGAAGGTTGCCCGTCTTGTCCACGCGGTATTCGATCTTGCCACCTTTCACCTCGGTGACAGCGCGGCCTACATCCATCGTCACAGTCCCAGATTTCGGGTTGGGCATCAGCCCTCGTGGACCTAGTATGCGGCCAAGTTGTCCGACCTTGGCCATCATATCTGGGGTGGCGATCACGACGTCGCATTCCAACCACCCTTCCTTGATCTGATCCACATACTCCGGCCCAACGAAGTCGGCACCAGCGGCTTCAGCCTCCTTCGCTTTGTCACCTTGCGCAATTACGAGGACTCGCACGGTCTTACCTGTACCGTGTGGCAGGACCACCGTTCCCCGCACGATCTGGTCCGCGTGCCTCGGATCGACACCGAGATGCACTGACACTTCTACCGTTTCGTCGAATTTCGCAAACGAAGCGGTCTTCACAGTGTCTAACGCCTCGCGCGGCTCATATGCGCGCATCCGGTCTACGGTCGCGAACGCTGCCTTGTAATTCTTGCCCGACCTAGCCATCAGTCTTTCACCTCGATGCCCATTGACCGCGCCGTACCCGCAACAACGCTCATCGCGGCGTCGATGTCGTTCACGTTTAGATCAGGCATCTTGATTTCCGCGATCTTCCGGACCTGCTCTCGTGTGACCTTGCCGACCTTCTCCCGATTCGACGTAGGCGATCCCTTTTCGATACCAGCTTCTTTCCTAAGGAGGAACGACGCCGGCGGGGTCTTCATAATGAACGAGAAGCTCCGGTCGGGATGAATCGAGATTTCGACGGGAACAACCGAACCGGCCTGGCTCTGCGTCCTGGAGTTGTACTGCTTACAAAAATCCATGATGTTGACGCCATGTGGACCCAAAGCGGTTCCCACTGGCGGGGCGGGGGTCGCCTGTCCAGCCACAATCTGCAGCTTGACAACCGCGATTACTCTCTTTTTGGTAGCCATCTTCTCCTCTTCGCCAGAGGACTTTCCTCCGGCTCCCACTTACCCCGTGGTTGGGTGTGCGCTAGTGCGCCTTCAACTGTAGATAATCGAGTTCCACCGTTGTTGGCCGTCCAAACAGGCTGACGGCCACTTTCACTTTGCCTTTTTCCGGTACGACTTCTTCTACCGTACCGCTGAATTCCGAGAAGGGGCCTTCGCTGATCTCGACAACCTGTCCGATCATGAATGGGATCTCTTCTCTCGCTACTTCTTCGTCCGCCTCGTCCTCAACCCCGAGCAGCCGGTTCACCTCTTCGCGCCTGAGAGGCTGAGGAGTCCAGCCTTGCCCGACAAACTTGATCACGCCCTGGATGTTGTTGATCGTGTGCAGCGTAGTCTGGTTCATGACCATTTCCACGAGCACGTAGCCAGGGAATACTTTCCGCTCTACCTCGACCTTCTTGCCGTTCTTTATTTCGACGACCTGTTGGGTAGGAACCAGAGCCTGAGAGATCAAACGCTCTTCCTCAGGCTTTGGGTCGGCGTTAATGTGACGCTCAATCAACGATCGGACTTTGTTCTCATGTCCGGCAGTCGTCTGAATCGCAAACCATTTACGTTCCAAAGTGGTCACCATTACCCGCTGAACACCCTACTGAACAGGTCGATCAACACCCATTGGAACACTAGGTCCATGAGTCCGATGATCGCGCCCACAATCACCACGATGACGATGATCACCATGGTCGATCTCCGAAGATCTTCCCAAGTGGGCCATGAAACCTTGCGGACTTCGACTCGAACCTCTCTGATATACGCAGTGGATTTCACCGCGAAGGCGAGCAACGGCTGGCGCCAGATCAGTGCGGCCGCCGCCGCCACCGCAACAACTACGAACATGACGATCAGGCCGATACTCACAGCTACTTTGTCTCCTTATGGAGTTTGTGACCGTTACACCGCGGGCAGTACTTGCGCCACTCGACCCTCTGGGGGTGCTTGCGCCTGTTTTTGTTCGTGGTGTAGTTACGACTCTTGCAGTCGGTACACTCCATTATCACTCTATCTCGCGGCATTTGAATCCTCGTGCGTCATGCGTCGAGCAGCAGCACCACTACACTTACTCGATAATTTGGGTGACGACGCCAGCGCCTACGGTGCGGCCACCCTCACGG
>CAYTDU010000635.1:0-3744 GCA_964436395.1 uncultured Gemmatimonadaceae bacterium
ACACCGATGACCCTTTTCGGGGCGCGTTCGACTCGTACACCTTCCGTTATTGGAAGAGGAACTGGTCAGGGACCAGGCGCGGTTGGAAGCCGCTGCGCTCGCAAGGGTGGGGATCGTGTCCTCCCTCTTCCGCTGCAGGCACGTGAACTGGCTGTGGAGTCAGGCCCGGCTCGAACCCGGTGCGTTCTTTCGGGGATGGCGTTCGACTCGTCCGCGTGCCGCCATATATGGTAGAATGGTTCTATGCTGCTCAGAGATCTCGAACCTCAATTTCTTCGTGTCGTAGAATTTGGTCGATACAGCCATGTTGATTCGATCGAGGAGGCGGACGGCGTTATGTTCGCTTGTCCAAAATGCTTCGAGAGCAACAAAGGGCTGGTTGGGACCCATCGCGTCCTGTGCTGGAGACCGAGGGTTGCTCAGACAGAGTCTCCGCGCCCCGGCCGCTGGGAGTTTGAAGGGACCGGCTACGACGACCTGACGCTCGTTGCGGGATCTTCTTCGATCGCGCTCCAGGGAGGATGCAACGCGCATTTTTTCGTCAGGGACGGCAAGATATCGTGATTGGCGAGTGATGTGGCCGTGGGGCCACGCCCGGTTGCTACCCGGTGCGCTCGACAGGGTGGGGTTCGACTCCTCCGCTCGCCGCTGGTTCCCGGGGTGGCTCCCCATTCGTGGGGAGTTGGTGGGCGAAGTGTTGTTGGCTGCACGCTGCCCTGCCGAGGCAGAAGCGCGGGTTCAACTCCCGCCGTCCACACTACCTGGCCCTGTCGTCTAGTTTGGTCAAGGACGCCGGCCTCTCACGCCGGAAACGCGGAGTTCAAATCTCCCCAGGGTCGCCAAGGATGCTCAGTTGTCACCGACGCCGGTCAGGTCCCAGGGGAGGGACGCCGCCCTCGTAAGGCGGAGGTGACGGGTTCGATCCCCGTGGCCGGCTCCATGTGTAGCTCAAGAAAGTGGGCTGTCTTCTAGTTTGACCAACATAGACGCCGCAAGCCCCGTCTCTTCAGGGCGGGGTTAGGCGTCCGCGAAGCGGGTTTAGTCCGGAGTTCTCTGGGACTCAACATACTCTTTGATTGCCGACAACGGAGCCCCACCGCATGAGGCAGAGAAATAACTTGGGGACCATAGGGTTCCTTTCCAGTACCGACGAGCAATCTCTGGGTGTTCGCGACGTAGGCGACGGGACGATACACCTTTCAGGCTGTTTACTAGTCTAGAGACCGCAACCTTCGGAGGATAGTGCACAAGGAGATGAACATGGTCTCCCTCGCCATTGAATTCCACTAGCTCCGCTCCGAAGTCCTGGCACACGCTAGAGAAGATGCTCTTTAACCCGTCGAGTGCCTTTTTCGTAAAAACCCCATAGCGATATTTTGTTATAAAGACCAAATGCACGTTCATAGAGAATACGCAATGTCTGCCATGTCTGATTTTGTTTGCGTCTGTCATAGACCAACAGTATACTAAAGGGTATGCGACGAGTCCAGGCATACCGTTTTCGAATCGAGCCGACCCCAACGCAGCGGCGCATTTTGGTCGAGACTGCGGGTTGTGTGCGGTTCATCTGGAACTCGGCGCTCGCGCTGCAGAAGCAGCGGTTGGGCAGGAGCGGAAAAGCCCTCTCTTACGCTGAGCTGTGTCGAGAGCTGACGGAGGCCAGAGGGGCAGAAGGCCTCGAGTTTCTCGCGGCTGCGCACAGCAAGCCACAGCAGCAGGTGCTCAAAGACCTGGGGCGAGCGTTTGGCGATTTCTTCAGGGGCGCAAAAGGCTTCCCGCGCCCGAAGAAGAAGGGCCGCTCGCGCGACTCTTTCCGATTTCCTGCCTATCAGGGCAACGTCGTCATCGAAGGCCGCCGGCTGAAGCTGCCAGCGCTGGGTTGGACACGGTTTCGCAAGAGCCGCGAAGTCGAAGGCATTATCAAAAACGCGACAGTGTCACGTCGTGGTGAGCACTGGTTCGTCGCGCTACAGACCGAGCGCGAAGTACCCGACCCGGTGCATCCGAGTGCGAGCGCTGTGGGCATCGATATGGGCGTCGCGAAGTTTGCGGCGCTTTCGACCGGTGAGGTGCTCAAGCCGCTGAACAGTTTCCGGGGCCTGGAGAAGAGGCTGGCGCACTTGCAGAGGGGGTTGAAGAACAAAAAGAAGTTTTCGAAGAACTGGAAGAAGCAAAAAGCAGCGATTGCCCGGACGCACATCCGCATCGCCGACGCTCGTAACGACTTCCTACACAAGGTCTCGGCGGCCATCAGCAAAAGCCACGCGATGGTGTATCTTGAAGACCTGAAGGTCAGGAATATGAGCGCGTCAGCGAAAGGAACGGTGGAACAGCCTGGCAAGAACGTGCGTCAAAAGGCGGGCCTGAACAAGTCGATCCTAGACCAGGGCTGGTACGAATTCCGGCGCCAGCTCACGTACAAGGAAGAGTGGTTGGGTGGCGAGGTACGTCTGGTACCTCCGGCCTATACCAGCCAGCTGTGCTCGGAGTGCGGACATGTGGCAACAGAGAGCCGTCTTTCGCAGGCGACATTCGTTTGCGTTGCGTGCGGCTCAGAGCAAGACGCGGACGTAAACGCTGCAAGAAACATCATGGGGGCCGGGCAGGCCCTGTCAGTCTGTGGAGAGTCAGCATGAGCGACTCAGTGAAGCAGAAACCAGTGCACGCCGTGAGGTGTGCTCCCTCGGCGGCGAAGCCGCCGAAAGGAATCCCCGTCTCTTCAGGGCGGGGAGGATGTCAAATCCTGGAAGGGCCGACTTTCTTCCTGCTCTTCGAGTCGAAAATCGAATTCACGGAGACGAGGTACGAATGAAATTGAATAAATTTTTGTTGCTTGCGCCATTGGTTGCTGCGTCTTGTACGATCGGAGACCCTGGTTCCAGCGACCCGATGATTGCCATCGTAAGCATCATTGCTTCGGGTGTTGTGACCGGGTTTGTTGCTTGGTTGTTCCTGCGATGAAGCTGGTTTGCATCGCAGATACCCACCACCAGGAAGCGCTCTTGACGGACATGCCGCAAGGCGACGTCCTGGTCGTGGCGGGCGACATCACACGCACCGGGCAGCTCAACGACGCGCTGGGCGTCAACGAGTGGGTGGGCAAGCTGCACTACCCGCACGTGGTACTCGTCGCCGGTAATCATGACTGGTGTTTGGAGGACGAGTTCATCGCTAGCCTGATGACTAACGTTGTCTATCTGCAAGACGCGGAGGCCGTGATTGACGGCGTGAAGTTTTATGGGGCTCCGTGGACGCCGGAGTTTAAGCATTGGGCTTTCATGAAGCCGCGTGACAGCGAAGAGATCGCCGAGGTGTGGCGACAGGTGCCGAGCGACACCGATGTGCTGGTGACCCACGGACCGCCGTGTAGCATTCTCGATGAGGTGCCGCGGACGACGGTGCCACAAGGCTGCGAGCGGTTGCTTAAAGAGCTGGAGCGCATCCAGCCGCAGGTGAATGTGTTTGGCCATCTGCACTTAGGTGGCGGTATGGTCGAGAAACGGAACGAAACAATTTTTGTCAACGCGTCGGTGGTCAACGAGGGCTACCGGGTGGCGCACCCGCCGGTGGAGGTGGAGGTTTGATATACGATGGCGTCCAAGCTAATGAGTGGGGTGCTGTTGCGTGCGAGCTGTCGGGTGGTCTCGATACGGGCTGCAGTGCCAATGAACGGTGTGTCACAGTCCAAGAAAACAGCTCTGGAACCTATGATGGAAATAGGGTGGATCTCGCCGTACCAGTATC
>CAYTDU010000636.1:0-3743 GCA_964436395.1 uncultured Gemmatimonadaceae bacterium
GCTCGTCTTGGCCGCGAGCGTCTCTAAACGCTCTTTGCGGCGGGCGATGGTTTCATCTCCACCGGCCTCGACCCCGACAGCGTGTCCGCTTTGGTCCCATCAGTGATCGACAGCTGCAGCCGTGTCGGTACCGAGTCGGGGCGCGAGACGTTTGTCACAGGCGTCATGGAATACTCCGGTGGATTTGCCGTCATAGCTCGGCTTACACCAGAAACACTGCTCGCGATCCTCGCCAAACCGGACGCCAACATCGGGGCCCTGCTATACGATCTGCGGCGTTTCCGCGTCGCCATCGCGAAGCTACTCTAGGCATTGCGAGTCTCCGAAGCATCCCGATGCTCTTGTTGCGCCGTTCGTAACGCGCACCGAAGTAGCGGGAGCATGTTTCCCCGCCCCATCAATCAGATCCGGAGCAACCACAATGAGTAATTGGGCCGCAGTACTTGCCGGTGGATCGGGCACTCGGTTCTGGCCTCTTTCGACATCTCTCAAACCAAAGCAGATGTTGCGCCTCTCTGGTGAAAAATCACTCCTCGCTGCAACAGTCGACAGGCTGGAGGGATTGATTGCGGCAGAACGGGTTTTGATCATCACTGGCAGACGGCTCGTGAACGAGACGCGTGACATACTCCCGGATCTTCCGGAAGAAAATATCCTTGCGGAACCACGCGCCGCCTCGACAGCCCCAGCATTGGTATGGGCCACATCGGTTGCAGCTGCCCGCGATCCGTCAGCGCGTGTGCTCTCACTGCACGCCGACTGGCACGTGGGCGACGACCCGCTGTTCCGCGAAACGGCCGCTGAGGCAATGGAGGTTGCCGAACGGTTCGACAAGTTGGTAACCGTTGGAGTGGTCCCAACTCGGCCCGATCCGGGTTACGGCTACATTCAACCGGGCAAGCCTCTTGGTGGAAACGCGAGCGAAGTCGCCAGGTTCATCGAGAAACCCGACGTCGCTACCGCCGCCACTCTCATCGAGGCAGGCAGTTTGTGGAACAGCGGGATGTTTGCGTGGACCGCAACCAGGTTTTTGGCAGAAACGAAGGCAACTGCACCGGAGATTTCCCCTCACCTCGGGAAGCTCGAACACAACGACGTAGACGCTTTCTTTGAAAGCGTGACGCCCATCGCGGTCGACGTATCCCACTTCGAGCGCAGCAACGAGGTTGCATGCATTCCAGGCAGGTTTCCTTGGGACGACGTCGGTACGTGGGCTGCCTTGAGTCGGGTACGAAAAATGGATGATTCGGACAATGTCCTGGTCGGTACCAGCTTTCAACGCGGCTCGGACGGCTGTGTAGCGTGGTCAGACGATGGTGCGGTTGTAATAGACGGAGTGTCGGACTTGGTTGTTGTGCAAGCAAATGGAGTTACACTGGTAACGACAAAAGAACGCTGCACGGCATTGAAGGACTTGCTCGATGTACTTCCACCGGAAATTCGGAGCCTCCCGCAATGACAGATCTCTACATGCTAGAGCCAGAACTCAGCCCTGCTTGGTTTCCATTCGGCGACTGTCGCCCCATCTCCGAGCTGCGAACGGGAGTATGGTTGATACGTGAACGGTGGGAAGCCGTAGCTGGCGGAGAGGCGCAAGCGATCTTCGGCCCGGCCCACCTCCACTCTTTTGTGGAAGACTCCGTTCCGCCCGTAAAGCCACTGGAAACCGTAAGTGGGCCTGCAATCATCGGACGATCTGACTTCGCACCGGTAGGGGAAGCACCGGAACTCACCAAACATGGCTCTAGGCTGACGAACGACGGAGAAACCGTGGGGTGGTGGGTGCCAGCCGGCTCTGCATGGGACGGTCAAGATGTGGACTTGCCAGAAATCGAAGTCGAGGGTGTGCTCCTTCACGGTGCTTACGACCTCCTCACTGCGATGGAACACCTGCTCGCACCTGACACAGTCGATTTCACACATGAGTCGGGAGACGAACTGCCTCCCGGAAGCATGGTAGTGGGTGACCCATCCGATGTCGTGGTCCTCGGCGGGTTTGTCGAGCCAGGTGTGACGTTCGACGTTCGACGAGGAGTCGTCGTCATAGAACAGAACGCCTATGTGAAGGGTGGGACACGGTTCGAGGGGCCGGTATACGTCGGTCCAGGATCAGAAATCCTGGGAGGCAGTATCCACGCGACCACCATCGGACCGCGGTGCAAAGTAAGGGGAGAAGTATCCGACTCGGCGTTTCTCGGGTACGGCAACAAAGGACACGACGGATTTCTCGGACATTCAGTCATTGGCAGGTGGGTCAATCTAGGTGCGGGCACAACAACGTCGAACCTGAAGAACACCTACGGAGCGATTCGTTTGAAGGTCGGCGATGTTGATGTTGATACGAGTAGACAATTCCTGGGCACTTTGTTTGGCGACCATGCCAAGACGGCGATCGGAACGATGTTGAGCACAGGTGCCGTTGTGGGCACGGGTGCGAACGTGTTCGACTTTCCAACGGCGCCGAAGTACGTTCCGCCATTCGCATGGGGGCAGACCGGGACACTCATGCAGAAGGAGGGATTCCTCAAGATTGCCTCGCGCGTGCTGCCCAGGCGTCAAGTGGAAATGACGGACGATGTCCGAACTATGTTGGAGACGATCTACGACAGAATCGTCAACGTATGAAGGTCACGGTACTCGGTTCCGGTAGCCGGGGCAACTCCGTAGCTGTTACTCACGACGGCAAGACTCTGCTTATCGATGCCGGCTTCGGCCCTCGAGCAGTCACGCGCCGCGCAAGAGCGGCTGGAGTCGATATCGACTCGGCAATCGGGATCCTACTCACGCACGAACACATTGACCATACGCGAGAAGCAGCACAGGTAGCGCGCGTTTTCGACTGTCCGATTTACGGTTCGGTGGGCACACTCACGGCCCTACAGGGGAAACTCGACGGAGCGCAACTGATCGAGATGGAGACTCACAAGCCGTACCGGATCCTACCCTTCACCGCCACAGCATGCCTCACCAGCCACGATGCGGCTGAATCGTATGCGTTTGCTGTTGAATGCACCGGTGGTGGTCCCAAGAAACTCGGCGTTGCGTACGACTTGGGACGAGTATCCTCTGGCGTCCGTTATCTATTGCGCGGCTGTCATTGTCTGGTAGTTGAGGCAAACCATGACGAGACCATGTTGCGCACCGGCCCGTACCCCCCTGCGTTGCGCAAACGCATCGCCGGCGTTGATGGCCACCTGTCCAACCGTGCGGCCGGAGCGTTTGTGGCCAGCCTCGTGCACGGAAATCTCGAAACGGTTGTGTTGGCCCATCTCTCTGAAAAAAACAACGAGCCGTTCTTGGCAGAACAGACCGTGAGAGAGGCACTAACTGAGACAGGTTTTGCCGGCAAACTCTTCGTTGCTCGGCAGAGTGAGCCGCTACCATTCATCGAGGTAGCCGGCCCGGCACTACGGGATTAGCCTAGGAATCTTCCTCCTCCATATCCTCATCGGTCAACGTCATCACCTGCGTTTCACGCGACCGGATCATCTCCGCGAATGCGTGGGCGGTAGTGCCATCAAACTCCGTACCCGATCTTTCCTCTATGTACGAGAGGACTTTTTCAGACGGCCAGGCATCCCGATAGGGGCGTTTCGTTCTCAAAGCGTCGTAGACATCGCATACATGCACGAGTTTCGAAGCCCTGTGACAATCTCGCTTGTAGGAAAACCCCGGATAACCACCGCCGTTCAACATGATGTGGTGCTCGTACGCAACCACTGCAGCCATATCCAGGTCGGGTT
>CAYTDU010000637.1:0-3743 GCA_964436395.1 uncultured Gemmatimonadaceae bacterium
ATCTGTTCAACGGATGTTGGGCGGCGTGTCCCGACCCCGTGGATTTCCGTGCTTACACGTCGGTCAACATCTATGAACATGAGAACGCCTACTATGCCGGCGACTGGAAGCGGACTCGGCGACCACGCAGTCGCAACTGGCTGGGAGAAATCAGGGCAACGCTCGTGGAAACCGAACATCAGGAACTCGTACTGGCCACCCATGGACGCTCCGCAGGTCAACACGATATCTGGCAGGCTGTGTTCAGCCCTGTGGGCGAGGACGGGTACCCCAAGCCGATCTGGGACAAGAAAACGGGCGTTTTAGACAGGGAGGTAGCACAGTATTGGCGCGATAACTACGACCTGCGCCACATCCTCGAACGCGACTGGGAAACCCTCGGACCCAAACTCGAGGGTAAGATCCATATCTACTGCGGTGATATGGACAACTACTACCTGAACAACGCCGTGTACCTGATGGAGGAGTTTCTGGAGAGCACTACGGATCCGTATTACGGTGGGGAAGTCGACTACGGCGATCGTGCTGAACACTGCTGGAACGGCGTCCACGATCTACCGAATGCGATTTCACGCCTACGTTATCACCGTATCCATATTCCCAAAATCATGCGGCGGATCCGCGACTCCGCTCCCCGCGGGGCCGACCTGAGTAGTTGGCGGTACTGACCAATGTCTTCACGGAAGAAGGTAGGAATATTCCTGGCTTTGACGCTCACTTTCAGCGCAGTCTCGTATGTTCCGATCCTGTCTTCCGGAAAGCTGAGCACGCATGGTGGACTGTTTGTGCTCACGCTCATGTGGTCGCCGGGGCTTGCCGCAATCGTGACGCAGCTGATCGCCTCACGCAGCCTGCGGGGTTTGGGTTGGCGACTCGGTGCGGGCAGATGGCTCGGCTTAGCCTACATATTGCCGATCGCCTATGCACTGCCAGTGTATGTCATCGCATGGGTGACAGGCCTCGGAACGTTCCCGAACTCCGACTTGGTCGCCTCCCTCGCCGAACAATTCTCGATCGGCAATGCGGCCACAGCCGTTGCGCTTTTCGTGCTGATCGGCGCCACTCTCGGCGTGTTAACGAATCTCGTCTTCGCGCTGGGTGAAGAGATCGGTTGGCGCGGCTTGTTCGTTCCGGAATTGGCCAAGATCACCAACTTCACCAACACTGTCTTGATCAGCGGCACAGTATGGGCCATGTGGCATATGCCGGGAATCTTTTTGGCTGACTACAACAGCGGCGGAGCACCCGATTTGTATTCCGCGATCTGTTTCTTCGTGTTGGTGATTGGCATCAGCTATCCCTTCGCCTGGCTTACACTGAAGTCAGGCAGCCTGTGGCCTGCGGCGTTGCTGCACGCGAGTCACAATCAGTTCATTCAGGGAGTCTTCGATCAGCTAACCGATATTTCGCGAGTAACCCCGTACATCACAGGTGAATTCGGAGCAGGCCTCGCGCTGAGCAGCCTGGTTGTTGCCTACGTCTTTTGGCGGAAAAGGCGGGAAGTGACCTCGTCGAATCAACCGGCCCGGGCCGAGCAGAGCGCTTGAACAGGCGTGCGCCCAAGACACTCACTCCGCCCTCAAGCTCGATATTGGGTCCGACCGCGACGCTCGGTTTGCCGGAATGCATACGGCCAACACGGCGACCGCCAGGAGGATTCCGGCAACTGCAGCTAGTGTAAGCGGATCGACTGCATCGACGTTGAACAGCTGACTCTGCATTAGCCGCGTGAGCCACAGCGATCCACCCAAACCCAACACCAGTCCGATTGCCGCGAGTTTTAGCCCGTTCTTGAGTACCAGGCCGAAGAGGCCCGCTTGCGTGGCTCCGAGCGCTTTCCTGAGCCCCAACTCGTGCGACCGTTCGCGCACCATGTGCGACATGATGCCGTAAATGCCAAGCGACGCCAGCAAGATGGCAAGGCCGGAGAACACCGTGAGCAGCGTCATGAGCAGGCGACGGTTGCCGATGGATTCGGTCACGAGTTTATCGAGCACTCGCACATCGGCTATCGGCTGGGTCGGGTCTACTGAGAGTACCGTTTCGCGCAGAGCCGAGACCATCACCTCTGGTTCCGTCTCAGTCCGGAGCATTACAGTCGCAACCGTCCATGCCCACTGACGGGACGGGAAGAACAGCTGGCCGCGAATGTCGTCGTCCAATCCAGCGTGTAGTGTGTGACCAACCACGCCGATTACCGTAATCCACTGGGTATCGGGATTATCTGGGTTGTCGAAGGTCAAGCGACCACCGACAGGATTCCTATTGGGCCAAAACCGTTGCGCCGCTTCCTCATCGACCACGCACACGCTCTGCGAACCCGGCCTGTCGGTCAAATCGAAGAAACGTCCCTCGAGTAGCGGAACCTCCAGCGTTTCAGTGAACCCCGGACTTACCACCCTTATTTCGCCCCAGGTTGGCGGGTCGTTTTCCTGCCGGTTGTACCCCTCGACGTTGAATACGGCCGTGCCCCCATCCCCGCCAAACGGTAACGCACTGGTCGTTGCCGCTGCTTTAATACCGGGCAGCGCCCGCAATTCTGCAAGCAGCTGATCGTAGAACGCATTCCGGGAGCCTCTGTCGGGGTAACGTACCGGTGGGAGATTGAGACTCGCCGTGATGACGTTGTCGGGATTGAAACCGGGATCTACTTGCCGCAATGCGGCTATCGTCTTGATCATGAGGCCCGAGCCGGCAAGCAGGATCAGCGCCAGCGCAAACTCGGCCACAATCAGAGCGCGGCGTAGGTTTGGCCCGCTTCGGTCCGCGCGGGACGACTGTCCACCCTCACGCAGGGTGCTCTGAAGATCTCCTCGTAGCCCCTGAAACGCGGGAGCGAGCCCGAACATCGCCCCCGCAAACAGCGATACGCCAAGCGCAAACAACAAGACGCTCATGTCGAGTTCAACCGTCGTGCTCTTTGTCACGGTGGGGCCAAACGCCGCGAGAACATCGACTCCCCAGCACGCCACCAGTAACCCAAGCCCACCGCCGACCAACGACAGGATCAAGCACTCCACAACCAGCTGGCGCGCCACCTGGCTACCGCTTGCACCAAGCGCCTTCCGAATAGCAAGTTCCTTCTGTTTCCCGACGCCCCGCGCGAGCAAGAGATTGGCGACATTCGCGCACGTGATCAGGAGAACGAATCCAACCGCCGCGAACAGAACCATCAGGGTGGTGCGGTATCCGGCCGTCTTCCTGTCCTGCAACGAGGTGACCCGCGCGGTCCAATCGGGTGGAAACGAGCGCGTTAACTCCGACTTGATGGTTTCAACCAAGTCGGTCATCTCTCGCCCCGCCATCTCCACCGACATGGCGGGTCGCAATCGGGCTACCGCAGACTCGTTCTCGGAGAATCTGTAGTCGTCGGTGAATTGCTCAGGTGGCAACGCAAGCGGCACCCAGAACTCGCGGTCGGCATTGAAGAAATCCTCAAACTCCGGCGGCAACACGCCAATCACCCGATAGGATTCGTCGTTTAGGAGGACGGTACGCTCGAGGACGTCGGGATCGCCACCTAACCGCAGCTTCCAGAAGCCATGACTCAGCACCACGACGTGTTCGTTGCCGGGCGTATCCTCTTCAGCCAGGAAAGACCTGCCGAGCACGGGTGCAATCGCAAATACGTCGAAATAGTCGGCTGACACTCGGCTTCCATCCACGCGGACTGGTTCGCCTACGCCGGTGAGATTCGCCGACCACTCTCGAGTCACCGCCACGCTCTCGAAGCTCCTGGTCCT
>CAYTDU010000638.1:0-3741 GCA_964436395.1 uncultured Gemmatimonadaceae bacterium
TGACGGCACGAGATCGCCGGTCAGCCCGATTGCTCTATGCTCTTCCCGCAGGGTCTATCAGAGACCCTCGAGACTACTAGTGAATATCGGTGTCAAGCCTCTTGGCTATCAGGTAGGCAAACTCCGCATATCTCTGAAGCCCGATGAAAGGAAAATCCTCGGTCCATTCGTCCTGCGGATCATGGTAGTATCGCCATCTGTGCCGCAATGCATCTGAACTGTCGGCGCTCAAACCCTCGTATGCTCCAGGCCCAGGTTTCACGAACACACCTGGAATGCCTTCGCGCACAAAAGGGTAGTAGTCCGAATTTGCGGTAGCCGGCGAGGTCGTAACCTGCCAGCCGCGCGAACGAGCGATCTCAAGTGCCATTGCGCCGAGGCCGGTGGAATCGACGCCCGAAAGTGCCCAGTTGACAAGCAAGCCGGGCGGCGCGCCGGCGTCGATGTTGATGACGGCTTTCGTGCGTTCCAGAGGCCAGTAGGGACGCGACACATAGTAGTCGGAACCAAGCAGGCCCCGTTCCTCTGCGTCGAAGAACAAGAACAACATCGAATGCCGGACGGGCGCCTCACGGTCAAAGGCCATTGCTCTAGCAATGCCAAGCAGCATGGCCACGCCGGCAGCATTGTCTGCGAATCCGTTGTAAATCGCGTCTCCTGCCGTATCTCCTGGGGGTACTACTCCGAGATGGTCGTAGTGGGCAGTGAAGGCTATTGCCGTGTCGGCCAATGGAGTCACGGACCCTCTCAGTAAGCACGCGACATTCTTGGCTGTCACAGCTTTCCGTGCCAGCCTTATGGAGAATTCGATATCGATCCTGAGCGGTCCGAGTTGGATTTCGTCTCCTAGCACTGCACCTGCCACAAGTGCTGACGAAAGGCGAGGTCCGGCGAGCACAGATGGTAGCGAAGGCAGGAACGAAGATCGCACTGACGGATCCTGGTGGTACATGCGCGTGGGTCCGCGGCTACCAACATAAAGGCTGAACAATCGTTCGTCCGGCAGAAGGTTAACGACTGCTACTGCACCACGGTCCCGCAACACATCCACCGCCTCGGCGGATACTCTAGGGCCGGTCACGACGGCCACTGCTCCCTGTAGCGAATGTGCGTCGAATTGTTCGGATTCCAAATCTGATGCGAGCCCCAAATAAACCGCTGGTCCTCGAAAATCCGTGAGAGTTGATCTCGAGCCGACATTGGGAGTGAAATCAGCGGGGTAGGTGAAGTGAGCCCGCCTGCCGAGGCGAGTGAGCGTCAGGCTGGTGCCGCCCTCGATCGTGGCCTCTTCCAAAGCCAAGGGCTGCGCGTAGGTGCTTCCTGCCGGGACGAGGCCCAACTCCATGCACTCGTTGGCGATGTATTCGGCTGCCAGAGCCGCACCGAATGACCCGGTCGCGCGTCCCCCTAGGAGGTCGTGCGCCAAGAAATAGGTCTGGGCGCGCATGCTGAGGGTGTCAATGGGCAACTGAGCGTGAGCCGGCAGTGCAGCGCTGCCAAAAAGGATGATCGTCAGGAGGCAACTGGTGTATCGCACGAGACTCCCGTGTGGAGCGTGATAGTGTATTGGACCGAGCAACATTAGAATAAACGCACGGAGACTCAAATGCTGCTACTATTTGCGCTTGCCCTGACATTGCAAACCGACCCAATTGCCCGTATCGACAGTGCCATTGCAAGTGGCATCGAGGCGGGATCATACCCAGGAGCGGTCGTCGTTGTTGGAACACGCGATACGGTGCTCTTGGCTCGAGGCTACGGGAATTTCTCCTGGTCTTTGGAGAGCCAGGTGCCCGACGTTGACAGTACCGTATGGGACCTCGCTTCACTGACAAAGGTAGTTGCCACAACACCGTCAATCATGCGGCTGGCAGATCAGGGGAGGCTGGATCTCGATGAAGCGGTACAGACATACCTGCCAGGATTCGTCGGAGAAGGTAAGGAAGAAGTAACCGTTCGACAGCTGCTGGAGCACAGGTCAGGCCTCCGCGCATTCCTGCCGTTGAACGACCGTGCGGAAACCAGCGAAGAGGCTAAACAGTTAGTGTTGACGGAACCGCTTCGTTGGCCGCCGGGCACACGGGTGGAGTATAGTGACTTAAATGCCATGTTGCTGGGATGGATCGTAGAGAGCATAACGGGCATGTCATTGGCCGAGTTTTCAGAGGCAGCGGTGTTTACTGAACTCGGTATGACACAGACGAGATTTCGTCCGCCCCGAACCATCCTATCTAGAATGGCTCCCGTGGGCCTGTGGAGAGGCCATGTCATTGCCGGAGAACTACACGATCAGAATGCAGTCCGTTTAGGGGGAGTATCCGGGCACGCCGGTCTCTACAGTACCGGCTCAGATCTCGTGAAGTATGCGCAACTCTACTTGTCAGCTGGCCGCGACAGAGGAGGGAGAGAATTCTTCCCTGCGTCGACCGTGCGCGAGTTCATAGAGAGAGGGGCTGGCAATCGTGCATTGGGTTGGGAGGTGCGGGACACGACTGACGAAGCCAATACGGGTCGCTTGTTGTCGAGACGGTCTTTCGGACACGGTGGCTACACTGGGACGTCAATTTGGATTGATCCGGAGAGAGACCTGTTCGTGATCATCCTGACCAACCGTGTATTCGCACCAAGAACTAGAAGGTCGATCACAGTGTTGAAAGCGGTAAGGGGAGCTGTGGCCGACGCGGCTGTGGGACTTCGCTCTGCAGTAGGTGTCTCGATGCATCGGGTGAGGTAAGAAACAAGAGGGCGTCGCAGCCGCACCGCTCAGCTCTCGGCCCGTCTCTTGCGCTTGAGGTTACCTGCCGCCTCGAGGATCTCCGCTGCCCCGAGCACCGACCTCTGCCATTGCCGCATCTCTGTAACAGCCTCGAGCTGTTCAATCGTCTCGGGGGCAGCGCGTGCAACGGCTTGTAGAGTGCCATTGGGGCAGATTAGGCCGGGCTCCATGTTGTTCTCCTTCGCCCGCCGATTGCGAAGTGTCTTCAATCGTTCGAGTCGCTGGTCGTAAGCATGGTCAGCCTCTGGCCGAGTCGGTCTTCGTAGTTTGGGTAGCTCCTTCCCAGGAACCGAGAGGCCAGCCGCTACTGCCTGAAGCAGGTCATGACCGTAGCGTCTCACAGCAGAAGCCGGCACGCCAGGCGTATCGGAAAGTCTCTTGAGGGTCTTGGGAGCCGCGCGGGCGAGATTCAGCATTGCGGCATTGCCGAGCACGCGGAAAGGCGCTCTGTCGAGGGCGCTCGCCGTGTTTTCCCTCCACCCATAGAGTTCTCGCAGCACGGCGAGAGCACGGCGCGGGAGCGCCTTTGCTCCTTTGATCCGCAAGTAAGCGTTGTTGTCATCCACCGGCTGAGTCCAGCGACGGTCTTCGAGCAGGCGGAATTCCTCTTCGGCCCAATCCAGCCGGTTCATCTTCTCCAGCTTGGTCTGCAATAGATCGCGTAGTGGCAGGAGATACCGTGTGTCATCGGCTGCATATGCGACCATCTCGTCTGGCAGAGGCCGTCGCGACCAATCAGCGCGCTGGAACTTCTTGTTGACGGCCACCTCGAAATACTTGGCCAATAAACCGCCCAACCCCACCGATTCCTCCCCAGCCAATTGAGCCGCGATACGCGTGTCAAACACATTACGAGCCGCAAACCCGTAATCACGATTCAATATGCGCAAGTCATAATCCGCATCGTGGAACACAACCTCGATGTTCTCATCGGCGAGTAGGGTACCTAATGGTTGAAGGTCTTC
>CAYTDU010000639.1:0-3739 GCA_964436395.1 uncultured Gemmatimonadaceae bacterium
CTCTCATCATCCAATCGAACGCGGGTTTGCCGGAAACTGAGCGCGGTAAGGTCGTCTACCGGGAATCTCCCGACTTCATGGCCGAGCACGTGAAGCAAATGCTAGATGTCGGCGTGTCGATCGTCGGCGGCTGCTGCGGTACGACGCCGGAACACATCAGGGCATTCCGAACGCTCGTGGACGCAGCTGGGTTTGGCAGTTGAAATAGCGGCTGACGGACACGGACAGATGCAAAACAACGGTCTCCCTACCCAAGCCCAAAAAAGTGTCAGCTCACTTCCGCGTTCTTCCGCGGCTCAAGGTCGCTGGAAATGTCGTTCCGCTACCCTCGCGAACCCGTCGCGTGACCTCTCTATCGTTTCATCCGCAACACAATATGCGATCCTGAAATGGTTTGCCCTTCCAAAGCCGCTTCCCGGTACTACGAGTATCCGTTCACCCTGAAGCTCCCTCACGAATTCCACATCATCCACCGGGGATTTCGGAAACAGGTAGAATGCGCCTGCCGGTTTGACGAACTCATAGCCCAGGTCGCCTAGCATCCCACACAGAAGATCTCGTTTGTGTTGGTAGATAGTTGCATTGATCGAAGCACCCTGCAGCCGTGTTGTTACTCTTTGCATCAAAGCAGGAGCATTCACGAAGCCCAAGGTCCTGTTGGAGAAAACCAACCCGTTCATAGTGGTGTCGAGCGACTCTATAGCGGGATTCACCACAATGAATCCCAAACGCTCACCTGGCAACGATAGGTCTTTGGAATACGATGTCACAACAAGGCTGTGGTCATACACCGCGAGGATGCTTGGGAGCGTAAGTCCGTCGTAGACGATCTTCCGATATGGTTCATCCGACATGAGGTAGATCGTCTTTCCTAACTCGCTGGACTTCTGTTTCAACAACTCGCCCAATTGGGCTATCTCCTGGGCACCGTACACCGCACCCGTCGGGTTATTGGGTGAGTTGATGAGTACTATTTTCGTCTTCTCAGAAATCGCCTGCTCTATCGCCGCCAAATCGAGAGAGAAGTCCTCTCGCGTATCCACCAGCTTGCAAACGCCACCGTGGTTGTCGACGTAGAACCGATACTCGACAAAAAACGGAGACGGTACTAGCACTTCGTCGTCTGGATCAAGCAGCGTCTTGAACACGACGTTAAGACCGCCTCCTGCACCGCACGTCATGATCACGTTCTCGGCGGTCAGATCAACTCCCTGCTCCCCGGATACGAACTCCGCCACAGCCGCCCGCGTTTCAGGGTATCCCGCGTTGGACATGTATGCGTGGGCGCCGGGCGCCTTTTCATCGACCACCTTTTGCAAGGCATCGAAAAACTCTGCAGGAGGATCCAAGTTCGGGTTGCCGAGGCTGAAATCGAAGACGTTGTCGGCACCGTGTTGCCGTTTCAGCGCCATCCCTTCCTCGAACATCTTCCGTATCCAAGACGCCTTCTCCATGAATCCTTCGATCTTCTTGGCAATCGCCATCTCTTGAGCCCTCTTCTGGATGATCGTTTCGCACCGGCCGGGCGCAGACATTAACCAGTGGGACCAGTGTGCGCCAGTGCAAGAGTGATTCTCTTTGAGAATACCGCCCCACGTCAATTCAGGCGCCCACAGGCCGGATTCCCTGTTCCCAGTATGGCATGGAATGTCAGCTGCAAGCCGGTTCTTGTATCAGTGCAACGCGTTATAATTCCTCACCGATCTATGACTTGATTCAAGGATTAACAATGGACGACCTGATATACCTAGATAATGCAGCCACTAGTTTTCCTAAGCCGGATGTAGTTCACGACACGGCGAGAGATTTCTATGCAGCGAATGGCGTCAATCCGGGCAGAACCGGGTGTGATCTGGCATTGCTCGCGGAGGAGATGATCCACGGTACCCGCCAAGGCCTCACAGAATTGTTCAACAAGAGCCTGGTAGACGCCGGCAAGGAAAAGGACCCCAACCGTCTCGTGTTCACGCTCAACGCCACCATGAGCCTGAATCTCATTATCAATGGCATGATCAATCCGGGCGAACATATCGTTACAACCAAGATGGAACACAACTCCGTGATTAGGCCTGTGAACCACAAGGTGAAGCAGGGTGCGGAAGCAACTTTTGTGGTACCAGATGGTGAGGGATACGTGGATCCCGAGGATATCCGCAAAGCCATCAAATCCAACACAAAGTTGGTACTCGTCAATCACGGGTCGAACGTAACCGGGGTGGTACAGGATATCGCAGCCATCGGCGCTGTATGCAAGGACGAAGGCGTTGCATACGCTGTTGATACGGCGCAGACGGCAGGTGTGCTGCCGATCGACATGCCAACGTGCAACATCAGCTTCCTTTCTTTCACGGGGCACAAGGGACTCTTCGCGCCTCCGGGCACCGGCGGGATCTGCGTTGCCGACGATGCCGAGATCGAAGGCACGATTTGGGGAGGCACCGGAGTCAAGAGCGCCTATCCGTATCACCTAGAAGAGTATCCATTCCGACTCGAGGCGGGCACCCTGAACATGGCAGGTATTGCTGGTTTGTCCGCGGGTTTGAACTGGATCAGGAACAAGGGCGTTGACAACATCTACAAGCACGAGATTGGCCTGCTCGAGAAACTCCAGGATGGTTTCAAGAATATCCCAGGTGTGACGATTTGGGGCACGACGAAACTCGAGAGCCGCGTGGCCACCCTATCGATGACTGTCGACAACTACGACGCCAGCGACGTGGGCATCTTGTTGGATGTGGACCACAACGTCTTCACACGTACAGGACTCCACTGTGCGCCACTCGTTCACGAGCATCACGGTACGGCACCGCGCGGCACAGTGCGTTTCTCTGTGGGACCATTCAACACCGAGGAGCATATTGACGCGGCTATCGAAGGTGTGAAAAAGATCGCTGCAGAACGGAATTGACAAGACCGTGGAAAAGGGCCGGAACTGCGGCCCTTTTCTTTGCCCATGCGCATGCGGCAGTTTGGCTAGTCGAAACCGCCACGCCTGTGTTTGGCCGTCGCGCCGGCCCCATTGAGCCCTTCAAAGGTCTAGATTCAACCGTCCTCGTCGTCGGAAGACACCGTATCGAGATTCACGGTATCGACCTGGTTGCCTTGAAGGATATCGCCCGCGAGTTTGACGTCAGAAACATCCATCTGTTTGGCAAGGCTGAGTTCTTGCGGCGATCGTTGGACCGTAGACCCACCTGAAACGTCTTTCAGCTGCTCCTCTGTGACTTCGCCCTCTTCCGGTTTCTGCTTTTCATCAGTCATTGCGGCCTCCCGTTGACGACAATTGGACGAATGTGCAGACCCAATGCTGCAACTGCAACCGAATAAGTGAAACCGCGCCTCGACGATCTGCCTCTACCCGCTTGACAAGACCACGCTCTTCATGAGATCCCTGTTCAAACGAGCTATGAAGTTGACGCTGATCTCCTTGGGGCACGCGGCTTCGCATTCGCGGTGGTTTGTGCACCCGCCGAAACCCTCTTGGTCCATGATGTTGACGAGGTTCAAGACGCGTTGCATGCGTTCCGCCTGGCCCTGGGGCAACAACCCCAGATGTGATACTTTGGCAGATGTGAATAGCATCGCAGAGGCGTTGGGGCACGCTGCCACGCACGCGCCGCAGCCAATGCAAGCAGCGGCGTCCATTGCCAGGTCGGCCTTCACTTTTTCGATTGGGATCGCGTTGGCGTCGGGTGGCGCGCCGGTCCTGACCGAGATGTAGCCGCCTGCTTCCACTATT
>CAYTDU010000640.1:0-3738 GCA_964436395.1 uncultured Gemmatimonadaceae bacterium
CTCAGGCCCTACTTTCTCTACGACAGAAAGCTGCTCGGCGAACTCTCCCGCGTCGCAGCCCGCACCGTTACGGCGTTCGTACAGGCAACGGTCGGTGAGAAAGATCTCTCTGTCGGCATCGTTTCTTCGATCCAGACCCACGGATCGCTCGCCAACTGGCACCCGCATTTGCACCTACTGGTAACTGACGGCGGTTTTCGCCCCGATGGGACTTTCGTCCACCTGCCCATCCACGACGTCGCTACTCTCACCGAGGCTTTCCGACGAGCGGTTCTCAAGATGTTTGTGAAGCGCGAACTGATGGACATAGACACGGCTCAAGGCATGCTTGCCTGGCCGCATTCCGGATTCCACGTCCACGACGCAGTCTGGGCAGCGGCCGACGACAAAGAGTTTACCGTCCGCCTGGCTCGCTACTGTGCCCGAAATCCTGTGGCACTCGGCCGCATGGAGTACCACGCTGGGCAGAGTGCCGTCACATACCACTCCGACAAGCCCACCGGGCCGACCGCGGGCAGCGAGACTACCGACGCACTCGAGTTCCTCGCAAAACTCACCAGTCACATCCCGGACAAAAATCAAGTTCTCCAACGTTACTATGGCCACTACGCGTCCCGGGTGAGGGGTATGAGACGCAAAGCCGGCGACACTGACGGGACTACCACGCCGGCGATGGTCGATCCTGAGCCAGAGGCCGCACGCAACGCCAAACAACGCTGGGCAAACCTGCTGAGACGCATCTTCGAGGTGGACCCGCTGGCGTGCCCTCGATGTGGCGAGGAGATGCGGATCGTATCGTTCATCACCGAGCCAAAGACCATCGACCGCATACTCGAGCACCTGCGTCGCACCCGAACCTCACGACGAAGCCAACGCGCTCCGCCGAGACGGTGGAAGGCGGCAACGAGCACCTCGTCAGCCTAGTAACACACCGAAATCCCCGGGCGTCCGTCGCTTAGGGGACGGCTGGGTTGCGCAGGTGTGCCGATTCACCCCGAATCGCACCCTGATCGCCCCTTCGAACGCTGTCTGAGTCCACCACCGAGACTCAACAGCCGTAAGCGCGCTATTGAACAGTCCGAATCCGAAGGTGCATACTTGAGAGGGGTGAAAGCAAATTCCTATACCGACGCGTGATCGCGAGCTGGACGAACTCGTCTTGAAGACCATTGCCAAAGCAAACAAGCTCCAGGCCCGCGGCGTCGACCTGATTTCCCAGTATGGCTCACTCGCACGACAACTCGTGGGAGTACTGACCGAGATGCGAGCCGTCGATGAGGAGCGAAATCAACTGTTGGCCGATGTACCTGCTTCGAGACAGCATCTGCTCGACAAAGAGCTGATGGCATCCGCCAACCAGACCGTGAGGGGCGTAAACGAACCACTGTACGATGTTTGCCGAATCGGCATGGCATCGAATTCAAGCCCATGGTGGGGCCCGGTTCAGGAGGTCGGCTGGGCGGAACCGACTCCCCCTCCCGAACCCCAGCGACTGGTTGAGACTTCAGGGGAAGGCGGCGCCTTCGTCGAACAATCAGATGGGAGCTTCAAGAAGCGCGGTGCCCATCGGCCGAACAGGCACGGCCCGGGAGTCGTTTATCCTGGGATCCACGGCTGATGCACACACGGCCACCTGTCACGGGCCTGACAGGGTGTTGGACCATCCTCCAGGGCGCTCGCATCCTCCCGGGCGTGGAACTTCAACCTCGTGTTCAGGTGTGTCACCTACCGCGGCTGGCCCGGTCCCAACTAGGGTGGGCCCGACATCCCTCTCCTCTGCGCCGCCGGCTATCACCGGCGGGAAACTCCTCGCCGGGTTCAGCTGTGGTGTCTCGGGTAACGCGGGCGCGGGTCCTTTGGCCCCGTGTCGAAAAGAGGGTAACGCGCCAGGTCGGTTCTCATCTATACACCGACCGGAAAAAAGTGAGTTCCCTTCCGCCTGGCGGGATCCTCACCACCGGACCGTGGAGAGCCAGGAATCAGGACGCCTGAACGTGTCATAGCTGCCACGAATCAACGATTCTTCACTCTGAGAGAGCCATGAAACTGCTGACGCCCAAAGAGACCGCCGATCGCCTGGGGATCTCGACGCGTTGGCTGAGATCTCTCTGCAAGCAGGGGGAACTGCCGAAGCGGGGAGAGGGGAAGTCTGCACGGCATCCCTGGCCAGACGTCCGGAAAGCCTACAACGAGTATTTGGTTCGTTCAGCACTCGAGAAGTCTGGCAAAGACGAGTACCATCGAGAGCGGGCTAAGCTGATTGCGTTGAAGCGAGAAGCGGCCGAATACGACCTTGGGCTCAGGAGAAAGGTACTGATGACGCTCGAGCAGTATGACGAAGCCGTGGGTGGTGCGTTCATGCGGGTCCGGAGGCAGCTGGACACGCTCGAGCAGCGCATGGCACCGGACATCATCGGGATCAAGACTCTCAGAGACGCTCGCGCGAAGGTACACGAACACGTGTCGTGGATTAAGCAGGAGCTGTACGAGGCGAAGGATGTGCCGAAAGGCTGACCGAATGAGCTGCAGTGCCATTCAAACCGCCAACAGCTGGAGTTGACCGTGACGGAAGAACATGAGGCTGCGGAGGTCGATCGGCTTCACCGAGAGACTGAAAAGGTTCGGGCTGAACTCAGGCGAAGGCTCGCAGACTCGATTTCCGCGAAAGAAGCAAACGCATTGACAGCCAAAATGAAGCTCGAGCTCCGTGAACGAGTCGGTGCGGTACTCTATCGGTTTGCATCAGAGATTGAAGACGCGGACAGCGAGTACGAGTTGTCGACCATCGTCGCCAAAGCGGTGGAGGAAGCGCTCGAGGAGATGGACGGAGTCGAGCGGGCGACGTTCGCGGAACTCCTGACGTTGCCTCCTCTCACTCCAGAGAACTGGAAAAGGCGTATCTGAGGTGAGAAGTAAGGGCGGACGGCCGGAGATGCTGCCGCTGTGACGCCACAGCTACCAGGGGAGATAGGATCACGGGCCCTCAGGTACGTCCTTTTCTAGTTGCCCGAGGAAGGCTATGGCATCTGGGCACGGAAGTGTAGCCAGTGCTTCGGTTGCTGCTATCACCTCTGGCCTCGGAGCACCCGCTTTCAATGCGGCTTCGAGGTGTTTAACGGCATCCGGAGCGCTCCACGACTCGATGGACCGACCTTCCGCAAGCCATTTGATCAAGGCTGTTGCCTCACTAGGATGCCCGCGGACCCACGCATCATCCTGTTTCCAGGTCCAGAGGATGTGGTCGGCATGCTGGAGATCTCGTCCTGACGTCTGGATCAGTTCCGCGACTGCTTCCGTTGTTACTTCAGGCATCGCAGTCACCCACCCAATCATCGCTGTCACCTCTTCAGGTTCGAATGCAACGGGCACATTTGTTCGGCGATCGCGCCAGTAGGGCCTCAGAACCTCGTTCCATAGCTTCTCACGTTCGCCTGCACTCAGCTGGGATAGGTGCCGTGGCATAGCATTCGCGAATGCGCGCCTAGCGTCAGCCATCGAATGGTGAACGAACTGCTGCAAGTCGCGGAGGCCAAACTGAGAATCAGAAGGATGCGCCACAAGCATTGCCACCCAGTCGCCGAGTTGGTGAGAGCGCGCGGGGATTAACTGACTACAACTCTCAAACAACCCTCTGAGGTACGGGCGAAGCCCAGCGATTGTTGTCCAAGACCACTGGGTTTGCATGAGTCTGCCATCCCATAGCTGAGCTGCGCGATCTAAGTCAGCGTCAGGATCGAA
>CAYTDU010000641.1:0-3737 GCA_964436395.1 uncultured Gemmatimonadaceae bacterium
CATCATTCGGGTCGGGGGCCGTGGATCTTTACGATTTCGCTGCGGAGTTGCTGAACGTCGAGTTAGACGACCATATCAGAACAGTGTTGGTCGGTCTGCAAGATGCCATCGAGAACGCCGTCATTGCCGATGTCCACGGAGGTGTTTGGCACGACGTGCATGGACGGACAGTGTATTTGCCAGACGCATCATCTGCCAGCAATATGGATACCTACGTCAGCCCCAGCTACTGCCTCGACCTGATCTCCGATACTCGATGGCCGGAGCTGTTGGACTCCATCGCAGCATACTTCCCCTCCCCGAGTCGGAATGCACACATTTCGGGACCGCCACTCGGCAACGGCTTTTCCGTCCGGCGATGAAATCTCTTTGAAAGCTCAACCACCCCTCCATCCGGAATCACCGGCAGATCGATTCTGGAAGGACTGCCCGCTCCTCTGTAACACTCCAGTGTGGTCTCAACGGTTTTGTCAACTTAGCGGATCCTGGGTAGACCCGAGGCCTGCGGCGGCTTTGATAGCTCAGCCACCCGCGGCTGCACTCCATCTCCTGGAGGACCGGTCGTGTAGCAACCGGTAGTTTGCCGACCGCAGCAGATGCCGCCCCAGCCTGAAGAGATTCTGAACCATTCCGTGAACCGACAGGAATCGCTGCGCTTGCCCTGCTGACTTGAAACCTCGCATCAAACGCTCTCGTTGTCGGGTTGGCTGATGCGATACTTCAGCGCGATTGTTGGCGCCGCGATTGTTCGCGCATTGTCCCGTGTAGTGGACCACCGAAGGCAGAACTTCGCGCTGCGCTGGCGAGTAACTTTTCAACTTGTCCGTCACTAGCCGCCACGGCTCGCCACAGGTAGTGCTGTTCACCTTGGATGTTGACGAAAACCTCATCGAGGTGCCACACGTCGCCGAGCATACCCTGGCGACGCTTGAGATTCCGTGCGTACTCGGGGCCGAATTTCCGACACCACTGTCTGATGGTCTCGTAGGTAACGAAAATCCCTCGCTTCGCCAGCAGTTCCTCGGCGTCGCGGAAGCTCAGTGAGAATCTGTGATACAAGTAGACGGCGTGGCTGATGACGTCAGGAGGAAACCGGTTACGGCTCATCTGTGTTCAATAGCCTCCACGATCGAAATCCATACGCCGGATGCGACCAGTGGATCACCTTGATGAGCCATCTGCCGTCCTTCTTCACCAAATCAAATTGGGTGCGCATGGGGGTGACGAAGTCCTCGCCACGCTCATATTGGGCCAACACCTGGCTTGCGTCAGCGATCACCTCGTACAATTTGCGCCTGCTCGTCCAATCTTCCGCGGTGTAACCGGCGATTCTCGATACCGCGCCCTGTCGGCTTCGATCGTCGTCACTGCCACGCCTAGTAACCGTGGCGTAGGCAATCACCCACGCAGAGTTCCCTTCGACATCGACATGCATCTCTTCGTCGTAGATCCGGACATCACCCCAGTAGAGCCAGTCTCTTGCGAACATCTGCCTCGCTGCATTCTTGCCGCCGCGCCACTCCCAGGTGTCCGGCCATCTCGAGTCTGTGCCAACGATGTACACGTCGTCAGCCAGCAGCTCGTCCACCCAGGCGTCGAGCCTGCTCGTGTCTCTCGTGACACAGCCCTCCCGAAGCCGCTCAATCACCGAGAATACAGCCGCCTCATCGTCGCTGTACCGGATAGGCGGAGGTCCGGCCCGAGCGGCCGTCAGGTCGGCGTAAGTGATTGTGCTCTTCTCTGAGAAACCAGCGGGGAGCTCCAACAAAGAAGGGCGCAACGCTTCGGAACTGAGCTCTGTTGCCGTTCGTTCGACAGTCACTGCGTGGGCATCAGTGGAGTATGTCATCGTAGACTTGAGCGGTAAACCTTCCAGACGACGCAAACGGCTCAAGCTGTTCTCGTCGCAACGTGCGAACAGAAGTGACCAGAGGGTGCCTGGCAACTCGGACAACCCCGTTTGACCCAGCGGCGGATCTTTCGTGAGCCAGAGAGAAGCATGGCGAGACGGGTTCGCGGGGTCGCCGACATCGAGTCGTTCGGCATCGCGTCCCAAGATCGGTGTTGTCTCGCCGCCACTCGTCAAACCGCATACTACTCTGTCTTCGTTCGCGTATCTCAGCGCCGAGACAGCGTTCAGAATCGATGAAGGATCGAACGGCAACGGCGTCTGGAAGAAGGTCCCGTGCTCCCTGTCGGCGACGACCAGTCGTCCGGAAACGAGATCCACATGGTACCGGGCACGGTCATTCAAGAGAACCAGGTGCTGGCTATCGATATGAAGCTCCTCGTACCCGGTCACCGTGTGTATGTCTTCGGAAAACCTCGCCGCGGTGGTTGTCATAATCTCGTACCGGACGTACAGTGCTTCCTGCGCGGTTGCACGTGAACAGATGCACGCACATGCAGCCGCAACGATGATCGTTGTCCGCATCAGGTAATTCCTCACAGATGTGATTCGAGGCGTGTCACGTTTGCGCCGCTAGTAGTCGATGATGTTGGCTATTCGCCATTTACCATCGACCTTCAGCATGTGGAGGAAGTCCGTCACGCTCGTGTCGCCATCAACGAGGAACAGAATCTTCACCTGGGCGGCAGTACCTTCTCGGTCGATCTTGGCGATGCTCGCTTCGAGTTCTGTGAACGGCGAGTTTGCCGGATCGAACCGCCTGGACCACTGGTCGAGTGTGGTGACACTGAGGGATCCGTCTCCACGGGCACTCATCATTACGGCGTTGGGAAGACAGATTGACCGAATGAGCGTAAAGTCGCGAGTGCGAAGTCCACCGATGTAAGAGTCGGCGACGGCTCGTTCTATCTGTGCCTCCTCTATGTAAGGCGCCGGCCTCGCTTGCTGAGCGACCAATGCCGGCATTAGCAGCACAGTGAAGAGTACGCAGGCAGCGCAACTGCTCCGAGCTATCGGTACCCACATGATCGTGCTCCGTAGTGGCTTGGACGATGGCGGTCGCGCGCCTCGTCGATGGATGCAGCCGTAACCGCCTACTTCCTGTCCATGTGATAGATCTTGTTCACGATTTTCCACTGGTTCCCAATCTTGAGCAGTTGCATGTAGTCGACGAACACCACGCTGGGGTAGTCCAGCTCAATCTTTGCGACGGCTGCCGTACCATGGTAGTCAATCGAAACAACCCTGCGCCTGCGCTGGCTTTCGTCGTCCGCCGGCCGACCCGGGCTGCCTGACAGATACTCCTCGATCGGTCGTATGGAGATTGCTCCATCACGGATGGCCTGGAGCCTAGCGCTCGAATGGAATGCCTGCTCCATGACTGCTCTCTGGCCGGTAGCGTGGCCGTCCAAATAGTACTGCACGGCCTGACGAATTGCCTGGATCTCGTCATCCTGTTGTGCGAGTCTGAATCCCGTGATGGTCAAGCCTAAGATAGGAAGGACAACAATGATTGCTCGAACTCTGCGTCGCATTAGGGGTCTCCCGGGTTCCGGTGAATAGCGGCCGCTCTGTTGACCGATCGTATATGCGGAATAGACGGAGAAGGGCTCATTCGTGTTTCATATCGGCGCAATGTTTACAAGTCTTTTATGAGACTTTCACACAATCCGCACATTCTCTTCTTCCAGCAGATCATGGAGAAGACGTGCAATGCTCATTGAGTTCACAGAGAGCCGACCCTACCGCACTCGGAATGCCTGTGTCCCCTTCCGGCGCCCCCGCGCCTCCTCATCCAGTATGTCGCGAACGCACTGCGTAAGCTCCG
>CAYTDU010000642.1:0-3731 GCA_964436395.1 uncultured Gemmatimonadaceae bacterium
CAGCGTACGTCATTGCGGTACATCTTGCTCTGCAAGAACGATCCGTAGACGTAGACCTCCTCGAGGATCTGCCCATCCGGATGGTACAACCCCTCGCGAAGCACGGCCGGTAGCTGACTGTCCAGCAGATTCAAGCCGCCATGATCGTAGTCACCCAGCTCAGAACGGCGCGAGTGGCATGGAGCGCACAACTCGACCTGCCGCCTAGCAGTGATGTCGCTGGTCTTCACCGCCAACTCAAAGTTGTCGCTCTGTGACCGGGCCATTGGCGGCAACTCCGCCCATGCAACGTGTCTCGACGCGGGACCATGGCAAGCCTCGCAGCTCACGTCGATCTCCGACCATGTTGTCTCGTAAGTGTTGGTTTCTGGATCGAACCCCTTGATCAGATGCGTTGAGTGACACTCAGCGCACATGCCATTCCAATTCTGACCGCTTCTGGTCCAGTGCAGCCAATCGTCTGAGGGAATGTCCTGGTCCGGATAGAGAGAAAACCATTCGCCGCGTTCCATATCCCATGCGACCGTCAATGACTGCAGGCGTCCGCCGGGGAAGGGAACCAGGTACTGTTGAAGAGGCTCCACTCCGAATGTGTACGCGACCTCGAAATCGCCGATCGCACCATCAGGGCCCAGAGTGCGAACGTAGAACTTACCGTCTCTCCTGAAGAACTCAGCGGTTAATCCCGCGTACTCGAAGAGCACATTAGAAAAATCGCCCAAAACCGTCGATTCGGTCGCAACTTCCATGGCGTTGTCGTGATCTGAACCGACCCACGCCTGATAAGCTGCCTCATGACACGAGGCGCAAGTCCCGCGTCCAACGAAGCTGTCCGCCACTGCTGAGATAACATCTCCGCGATCCTCTGAAATCGCGTCCTTGAACAGATACAGCGGAATCGAAAGCACGATTGCCACTGAGGCCCAGAACCCCAACAGCGTCCAGTGTCGCAAGTCGTTGCTCTGCTTGTTGGGCAAGTTCACGCGTAAGTTACCTGGCCAGCCTGAAAGACTGACCTCCGGAGTGCTTCACTAGCATCGACTTTCACGACCCTGTTTTCGATGCGAACACGGTAATGGTCCAATGCTCGAGGTGCGGGTGGACCCGATACGTCTCCGCGGATGTCGAATGTAGAAGAATGACAGGGGCATACGAAACGGTTCTCCTCGGGCACCCAGGGAACGGTGCATCCGAGATGTGTGCACTCCCTAGACAGAGCAAGGAAACCACCGTCCTCGAGACGCACGAGATAGAACTTGCCTGCGGGAAAGGCGGTCACCGATCCGGTCTCGAACCGATCGACCGGTCCCGCTACAATCAAGGTCGTATTGTTGGCATCTCGGGTTCGTCGCGGGCGCAGAAAATCAACCAACATCCAGATAGCTTCGACAACCGCAATGAGGCCAACAGTAAGCCAGGCTTTGCTCAGGAAGCTGCGGCGTGTCTCCGTCCCGTCACCAGGTTGACACTTGCGTCTCACTGAATTCGGTCCTTCGGGCGTTTTGGATTCACCACGTCAAAATCATTCCTGGTCCTCGGAACCACACACCGATCACGGTGAGCGTCGTAAACGCGAAGAGTGCGACGACGAAAAACGTCTGTACTCGCTCAACACGCGAAGCGTCGCATCGCTTGCGCAGCCAAAGATCCATACTCCACAACAACACGGCCAGCATGGCGGTGGGAACCAACCCATTGCTGACAATCGCTGGCACCGATGGAAGCCAGCGACTGAAGTCGAGGAGGTATTCGTCCATCAATACGAGGGCAGCGGTGAAGATCGCTGTCGCAGCTGCCGCCACCGCTGCAAAGCGCCTTCCATTTCCGGATGCAAGCAAGACTCCCGACGTGTTCTCCTCGTATTGCAGGTACGGGATTACGAGCAGGGCCAAACACACGCCGGTCGGAATCACCAGCACGGCAAAAGTTGGATGGAAATGCAACAGCAATTCTTGGAGACCGACGAAATACCAAGGAGGCTTAGCGGGGTTCGGGCTCATGCCCGGGTTCGCGATTTCTCCGAGCGGCGCAGTGAATAGAGCAGAAAAGACGAACACCCCGGCGATCAACACCAACGCAACCGCGATCTCGCGGTACAAGAGGCTCGGTATTGCACGAACTCTCTCTGGCCTGCTTTGCGGTCCTTCACCCGGTGCTCGCGGTACGACTACCCCGCCGGCCTTGCGAACGCGCCAGAAATGGAATGCCATCAGTACAACGATCGTGACCGGAATCAGTGTGGTGTGAAGTGTGTAGAAGTTGATCAGCGTTCCACTAGAAATCTCCGGCCCACCGAGCAACGCCTGCTTGAACCAGATTCCAACAACGGGAACGTATTCGAGCATGCCGGTGGAGATGGTGATTGCCCAAAACGAGAGCTGATCCCAGGGAAGCAGGTAGCCGGTGAAGTTCGAGGCGAGGACGCAAACGAAGAGGGCGAGACCGATGATCCAGTTGAACTGCCGCGACTCGAAGTAAGCCCCTGTGAAATACGTTCTCAACAGGTGCAGCAAGACAACCACGACCAGGAAATTCGCGCTCCAGTGGTGCACGCTGCGAACGAACTTTCCGAATAGGACATCCTGTTGCAGTGCGACAATGGACTCGTACGCGTAGCCTGGTACCGGTTCGTACACAAACATGAGCAGTACACCGGTCATCACCAACAACAGTACGAGCACGAACGCGGAGCCACCGAGACCGAATGTGTGGGTGTAGGCCAGAGTCTTCGCGGGGAGGCGTACCGGGCGGAAGTGTAGAACGAGGTTCTTCGCCACACTCACCGTCAACCTTTGATTGGCTTATACCGAATCCGATGTGGTTGCTCAGCATCGGCACCGAGCCTTTTCTTGCGTGCCTCCTCGTATTCTGACCAGTTCCCCTCGAACCAGTGCACCTGACTTTCGCCTTCGAATGCGAGGATGTTGGTGACGATACGATCCAGGAACCAGCGATCGTGACTTATCACCAATGCACAACCGGCAAAGCTCAATAACGCGTCCTCGAGTGCCCGCAGGGTATCCACATCCAAGTCGTTAGTGGGCTCGTCGAGGAGAATCACATTGCCTTGTCCGCGCAGTAGTTTTGCGAGGTGCACGCGGTTTCGTTCGCCTCCGGAGAGAGAATCGACCTGCTTCTGCTGTTCGGCGCCCCGGAAGTTGAACGACGAGACGTACGCTCTGGAGTTCATTTCGCCGTTGCCGAGCTCGATGCGCTCGTCGCCACCCGAGATCTCTTCCCATACGGTCTTGTCGCCGTCGAGCGCGTCACGCAGCTGATCGACGTATGAGAGCTGTACTGTCTCGCCGACGCGTACTGAGCCGGAGTCGGGTGAGTCCTGCCCCACGATCATGCGAAAGAGCGTTGTCTTGCCCGCTCCGTTCGGCCCTATGATTCCCACGATTGCACCGCGCGGAATGGATAGATCCAGTTCGTCAATCAGTAACTTGTCACCGAACCCCTTTGTGAGCCCCTTCGTCTCGATGACGAGATCTCCGAGACGTGGACCAACTGGGATGATGATCTGTGCCCTTCCTTGGCGGGTGGTGCCACCTTCTGCAAGCAGATTCTCGTAGGCGTTGACACGGGCTTTGCCCTTTGCCTGGCGGGCGCGGGGGGCCATGCGGATCCACTCCAACTCTCGCTGAAGTGTCCTCTGGCGAGCCGACTCCTGCTCTTCCTCCACTCGAAGCCGCTCTTGCTTCTGCTCGAGCCATGAGGAGTAGTTCCCG
>CAYTDU010000643.1:0-3731 GCA_964436395.1 uncultured Gemmatimonadaceae bacterium
CCTGGCCGAGGACGAGAAGAATACCATCGAGCTGTTCCGCAAGGCATCGCCGTCGGTCGTTTATATCACAAGTATCGCCGTCCGGCGCAGCATTTTCAACCTCAATGTCTATGAAATCCCCAAAGGCACGGGTTCCGGATTTGGCGATGGTTCCGAGGTTGTTGATGAGGTCCTTCTTCTCCATACCAATACCGGTATCCTAGATGGTGAGGGTGTTGTTGGTCTTGTCGGGGATGATCCTGATTCCGAGGTGTCGGTACTCATCAAGCGATATCGCGGTCAACAATTGAACCCTGAAACCGGCAACAAGCCCAAGGTTTACTACCTGCCACCGAGGTAACATCGCCTCGGTGATATGGGTGAATGGGTCTGAGCTAAATACTTGTAAGTGGGAGAAGCATCATGGATCCGAAAGTGAATGGCCAGCTGCAACACGAATGGAACTGGCTCATTGCGGTCTACCTGTTTCTCGGTGGTGTCGGGGCAGGCGCATATACAATCGCGGCTATCAATGGCTTCATGGGAGATGACCTCGAACTGTCCACTACGATAGGGTTGTGGATCAGTTGGCCCGCGTTGGCGATCGGCAGTGTTGCTCTGTTAGCCGATCTCGGCTCGCCCGCGAAAGCCGTTTATGCCGGTATGAAACCAGGAACTTCGTGGATCGCCCGGGGGTTCTGGATCATCAGCATCTTCATGATCCTCTCGTTCATACACACTTTGCTTCATCAATTCGCCGATGCGGCCGGCAGCACTCTGGTGCAGGTCTTGTCGGTTGTCACCATAGCCTTTGCCGTGGGAACCATGGCTTACACCGGAGTTCTCCTCGGCGCATCCAAGGGCATGCCGTTCTGGACTACCGGAATCGTACCGGTCGTGTTCGTAGTCTCAGCTATTGTGACCGGTCACTTCACCATAATGTTGGGTGTGACCTTGTTCGGCACGGCGCAGGAGATCGGTGCTGAGATGCGGACGATGGCAGGTGAGGCCGCGGCGTTCGTGGTCCTAGAAGTGCTTGCTATCGTCTTCTTCCTGCAAGCCGCCTTCAAGCACCCCGACCCGCGGGAGTCGGCAGAACGGATATTGGCGAAGCGCTATTTTGTGGTTGGCTATTTCGTTCTGGGGCTCGCTGTACCATTGATTCTGATGCTGATGGTCTACGTCAGCTCCGCCGAGGTCAGTGGCGCTGGCGGGCTTGCTGTCGTGGCCGTTGGATCATTGCTTGGGTTGATTGGTGGTCTGATTCTACGTCAGGGCGTTCTCGTATGCGGAGCGCTGCCGACGTGGAATATTGCAGGATTCAAATTCCGGCGCATCGCGCGGCCTAAGGATCCGAAACCGGCGATGGGGACGCTGCCACCGCAGTGACACACTGACTGGGAGATTTCCTCTCGGAAACCAGGATGAGCGACATCCCGCACGAGACCGAGCCCGTAGACTTCCTGCGGGCTCGGCGCATTTCCATCGCCGAAGCCGGCGAGGTTGAATCCACGGCCGAATCGGTCGGTGTGGTGGTCGAGGCTCCGCTCACGATCGACGTCGAAGGGATAGAGAACTATACGCTGCTCTGCACGCCGACTCACACAAAGGAACTCGCAGCCGGGTTCTTACTAACCGAAGGCATCATCGAAGGCGTTTCACAGATCGTACACCTGGACCATTGTGACGACGCCCACGACACCCTCAGAGTGAGATTGACCGATGCAATCCCCAAGATCGGTGATCCCGGCCGCAACTTGCTTATCGTTTCGTCATGCGGCGCGTGTGGCAGCGAAGACCTCGAGACTCGAATCCAGGCTCTGCCGCAGGTGAAGAACACTCTTCGGGTATCTCTAGAGGTGCTGCGAACTGCGCGAGAGGGCCTGAGAAAATCGCAGACCTTGTTCGAACGGTGCGGCGGCACTCACGCGGCGGGGATCTTCGACGCATCCGGCAGCATCATTGCGTCCGCCGAAGACGCGGGCCGCCACAACGCGCTCGACAAGGCGATTGGAATGTGTCTTTTGGCCGGAATCCCGACGGAGGGAACGGCGGCAGCCCTATCGGGAAGAGTCAGCCTCGAGATGGCGAGCAAATGTGCCAGGGCGGGCATCGAAGTCATCTCTGCGATCTCGGCACCCACGACACTCGCGATCGATGTGGCCGAGCAATGCGGCATCACTCTGTGTGCGTTCGTTCGCCAAACGAGAGCTACCGTGTTCACACACCCGAGGAGAATCGTCGAGGCATAACGGCCATCACTCAGACGCCACGCGGTTGCTACTCACCCCACTCCCTGCTCCCCCCTAAGCAACCACCCCCTGCTCCCTCAATTCCGCAACCTCCTGAGCGTCATAGTCGAGCACTTCAGTCAGAACCTCATCCGTATGCTCACCCAACAACGGTGGGTGCATCCGCACGGATCCCGGCGTCTCCGAGTACTTGACCGGGATGCCGCCGAGCCGAAGCGTACCGATGGTGGGGTGCTCGATCTCGGCGATCATGTTTCGGTGAATTACTTGTGGATCTGCGAATAGGTGTGCCATATCGTTGACCGGCCCGCAAGGAACCGCAGCTTCTACCAGGATCTCCATCCATTCGTCGCACGTCTTTTGCGACAACGTCTCTTCGATTTTCGGAAGCAGCACGTCACGGTTCTCGACCCGTTTGGGATTCGACTCAAACCTCTCGTCGTCCACCCAATCCCACTTCCCGATTGCCAAGCAGAAGCTGGTCCACAGCTTTTGGTTGGCTGCGGCGATTGCTATGGGGCGGTCCGCAGTGTTGAACACCTGGTACGGTACGATCGATTCGTGAGCAGTGCCCCATCTCGTGGCTTCCTTACCTGCAACCAGATAGTTGCTTGCTATGTTGGCGAGCCCAGACACCTGCGCATCGAGGAGGCATATGTCGAGGTACTGACCTTTCCCGGAGCGCTCTCTCCACAACAGCGCGCTGGTGATTGCTCCCGATGCGTAAAGTCCGGTTACCACGTCGGTGATAGCTACTCCGACCTTACAAGGCGGTCCGTCTCGTTCGCCCGTGATGTGCATGAGCCCACCTACAGCTGAGAGCACCATGTCGTATCCCGGCCGATCCCTATAGGGCCCATCCTGGCCGTATGCAGAAATCGAAGCGTACACGAGTCGAGGGTTGATCTCTCGCAGGTCGTCATAACTGAGACCGAACTTCTTCGTGAGTCCAGGAGTGAAATTCTCGATGAACACGTCCGAGGTTTTTGCGAGCTCCAGTATGAGTTCCCTACCGCTCTCCTTCTTCAGGTCGACCACGATAGACTTCTTGTTCCGGTTGCAGCAGAGGTAGTAGGCGCTCTCACCGCCGGCAAACGGCGGTCCCCATGTGCGAGTGTCGTCGCCGATGTCTGGTCTCTCGACCTTGATCACCTCCGCTCCCTGGTCTGCGAGTACCATCGTGCAGAACGGTCCCGCGAGAATCCGGGAGAGGTCCAGTACTCGGTACCCTTCGAGGGGGAGTGTGGGTGGTGCGGAATGTGTCATATGAGGCTCTCTATCTCATTCGAAATCATATTGTTTTTCCCCTCGTGAATTTGCTGATGGGAAGAGTAGTGTATGGAATGTGCTGGCGGTACCACTCCACACTCATCCCCGCCGGTGGTACACCGTAGCACAACCCACTTCCCCGACGGCAGGGCCGTAGGTAGCTTCGTGGACCGCCTGACCGCCTGACCGCCTGACCGCCTGACCGCCTGACCGCCTGACCGCCTGACCGCC
>CAYTDU010000644.1:0-3730 GCA_964436395.1 uncultured Gemmatimonadaceae bacterium
ATCTTCGGGCCAGAGTTCGGAGGCGGTAGTACCGTACTTGCCATGTTGTGCGTGTCTCATCTGATCAACGCCAATGCCGGTCTGCTGGATACGGCGATGCTAGTGTCAGGACGTCCTGTCTTCAATCTTCTGAATGCGTGTATCCTACTGACGGTGCAGGTGACATTGTGCGTACTCCTCGTCCCGTCCTACGGTATAGTCGGCGCGGCGTTGGCAGCATTCGCAGCAGCAGTTCTCGTCGCTTCGATTCGCCTTTGTCAAAGTCTGATCATTTTGAAGTTGAACCCCGTCGACCGAACGCAGCTCAAGCCAATCGGTGCCGGATTGAGCGCAGCATTGTCAACTGAGTTGCTAAGACGAATGTTCGAATTCAGCGACATGAGTTTCATGTGGGTGGGCTTCGCCGTTTTCTTTGTTTTGGTCTATTGTATCATCTTGTATTTGCTGGGCATAGAACCAGATGATCGATACGCGTTTGCACGTCTCGTTCGCAAGGCGTAATACGGTTTAACCCCACTGTCCTGAAGAAGCTCTGGGTCACAACGTAGCCGCATTCTGTAGTGCGTGAAGGAATCGGATCCATCCTTCGGAAGTGTTCATGGCAATTTTGGAGTGATCACCAGCCGATCTGCGGACTGTCAAGTGCAGTTGTTGGGTCGGAAAGCGTATGAGCACGGAACTGTCCCAGGGCTCGCGACCTTCAAGCTGACTCTAGGGTTCGCAGGCCCGGTTCACGGCTGATTGTGCGTGAATCAGCGTGGTGTCGTACAGGGGAATATCCGTATCCGACGGCCTTAGAAGCATTCCAATTTCGGTACACCCTAGAATGATGCCCTGTGCACCTTCCGAAGCCAGTTTGTCCGCTATCTCCAAGTAGGTCTTTCTGGAGCCTGCCTCGACTTGTCCTAGGCAGAGTTCGTTGTATATGATGTCGTGGACCTTTCCGCGGTCTGGTTTTTCCGGGATGATTACGTCCAGGCCGTGTCTCTCAATCAGACGCTTCTTGTAGAAATCTTGTTCCATCGTGTAGGCCGTTCCCAGCAACCCAACAGTCTTGACTGAATTGCCGACCAGAACTTCGGCTGTGGCATCGGCAATGTGGATTAGCGGAATTTCAACGGCCCCCTGAACCTGGTCAGCCACTTTGTGCATGGTGTTGGTACAGATTAGGAGCATGTCCGCGCCGGCCGCTTCAACACGCTGGCCGGCCTCAGCTAGCAGCCGGCCCATGCTATCCCAGTCCCCCTGGGCCTGTAGGGCTTCTATCGGGGCAAAATCAAGGCTGTTCAGGATGATCTTTGCCGAATGCAGGCCCCCCATGGATTCCCGAACACCACTATTGAGCGCCGCGTAGTACTGGGCTGTACTTTCCCAGCTCATCCCTCCGATCAGGCCGATTGTCTTCATCTTGTTAGTCCTCTTCAATAACGCCAGCTTCTAACGTCGCCGCCTTCAGGCGCCGTGCGCAGAATGTGCTCGGCGAATTGGGGAAAGAATCTTTGGTAGATTGTAAGCCGCTGAATCTCCAGCGGCGCATAGTGATCTCCAGACCAGCAATGCTCGTAACGGTCGCCATATTCGATGTGCCCGCAGTAATAGGGCGACCGCGTACTCTCGAGAAATTCCTCCAAGACATAGACTGAGTTATTGAGATACCAATTGTCCATGTCGCCCGTGTACACGTGCAGCTTGCCTACAAGCTTACCCCCCAGCGTCTCCCAATCCCGCTCGAGGATGTAACGAAGATCGTAATTCTCCCTCCAGTATTCCGCCACCTCCCGGTCTATTTCTCCGGTGACCCGGTCCCATATGGGCGCCGCGTATCCGTCTTCTCCAACGGGCCCGTACACGGCCTCCCAGATCGCCCACTGCTCCCCGGAACGGCCCCGACTCCCCAACACCATCTCCCACGCGATGTCCTCGTACAGCACCGAGATGGGATGACCCAACCAATTGCGACCCGAGGGCTTGGGCGTGCGCTTCCAATCGCTGGCCATGAAGTAGGCGTTGTCATCGTTGTAGATATCGACGGTCTCGTAATGCCTGAAATCGACCGCATCGGGGCAGAAAGACCAAGCGCCGTTGAACTCTTCGGGGTAAAAGATCTGCTGACCCAGAACCTCCCACCCACCGGTGGAGCCGCCGAACATTACCCTGGCCCATCCCTCACCTATGCCGCGAAACCGCTCCTCGAGGTAGGGTATCAACTCCTCAACTATGGCGTCGCCGTACGGCCCCACGTTCTCAGAGTTCACTGCATACGAGTCATCATAGTAGGGGTTGGCGTGCTCGATCTTCACCACCAACATTCTGGGAAAGTCGGTGGATGTCCAATTCTGGTACAGGTCGTACGCGTATTCCGCACGCGTGAGTTCGTAGTCGGTCAGTCCGGAGGTCGGGGGCTCATCCCTGAACTCAGGGAAGCCTCGCGGGAAGTGCCCATGGTGAATTGCCAATGGGTAGTGGGCCTCGGGGTGCTCATCGAAACCGGCGGGGAGGAGCACATACGCTCCCAGAAACATTGGCCTTCCCCAGAACTCGCTGAGAAGCTCGCTCTGGATGTGGACATGCTTGATCCAGGGCGTTTCCTCGAATTCGGGGATGGGGGGTATGGATAGATCCAGACTGAGCCGCACGGTCGTGCCCCGGGATGCATCTAGGCGGACCGTCTGGGGAGCGTGGTAGAAGTTCCCCGGCTTGCTGTTCCAGTGCTGGCCCTCACCTCGGTCGGGAGGCATGCTCACTGTGTGGCCATCGCCTCTGACGAATGTCTCGTAGCGATTCAGCACTGCCTGGACGCGGTAGTCGCCCGCCGGTATGTCGTCGAGGCTTTTCAACGGGAATCCGTATGTCGATCCGTCGATAACGGCCACTTCCCCCGGTGCAAAATCTTCCACATCCAACCCGAAGCCGAGCTGGGTGCCGGGTTCGTAAAGATCGTACTGGAACCTGGGCTCATCTCCATCTCTCTTTGATACAATTAGGATGATCCGCCCGTTTTGCGGTTCACTAGAAAGTTCCTGGGGAAACGAAATCTCAATCCTCAATCCCGCGCGTGGTTCAGGCGTTACAATCGCGCCTATGACACCCAGCGGGAGAACGTACGCTGCAAGAACGGGCAGCAGGTGTTTCCACCGCCGGCAACGCGAGTTGATGGATGGCATCGTTCACCTGCCTTTCCGAATAGTGTGACAACAAGCGTGCGGCTCGCCAACGAGTTGAGAGACCTCTTCGTCACGATTCTCGTGGCGAGGACCGGAGTGCTCTACGCTGGCGCCAACGGTAAGGTCACTCGAATGCAGTTCGCGCAGGCGCACAGCGAGCAGTGTGTCAATTGGATGCTCACCGGCCAAACCCAACTCCGCTACAAACACCGGCATTGAATCCGTGGCTGAGTACACTCCGGTTAAAGTTATGTAGGTTACGAATCCCGACGGCAGTGTATCGGGAACTACCAAGCGTAGCCGTTCAGCCACGAAGTCGCCGTCCACACTTTTACCAGCCACGGTCCTGGCCAACCAATCCGGCTCGTCCTTGCGGCCGGAATTCGGATTGGGCGTGAACCACCCTCCCTCCAGGAAGGCCGACACCTCGGTACCCTCCACGGGTTGGTGCAGGTACACGCAGAGATCGGCGTCGATGGCGACGGTGTCGACAGATCCACTGAGATGGTAGGAACCCTCGCGCGGGTCGTCCGCATCGGCCACCGACCACACACGGCTCGTCGCGG
>CAYTDU010000645.1:0-3722 GCA_964436395.1 uncultured Gemmatimonadaceae bacterium
ATGAGGTAGGCATCGACGTCGATTTCTTCCTTCACACGACCAACCAGCCGTCGCAGCGGATCATCTTGGATGATCTTCTTGATCAACACACCGTCCTCACGCGCCTCAAACACAACTTCCTGCCCCGGCCGCACTCCATAGCGAGTGCGCAGGCTCTTGGGGATCGTAACCTGTCCGCGTTCGCCCACCCTGGACGTATGAATTTGTTTTTCATATTTCATGTATATAAGATATGATTAAGTAATCGAAGGACAAGAGTGTCGGTTGTGTAGCCGCGGCACATATCAATTGTGGGCAGTAGGGCGGACCAAAATTGCGGGACGATGACGACGCCGCCAGACACAAGACGTCATAAACGCATGTAATCAAACAACTTACATCTCGATATTGCCGTCGTCCTCGGGCGTTCGAGGATTAGCGTCGACCCTTCTACCGCCTCCGAATTGTACGAATAGCCCCGTTCTCCCTGCCCTGATGGATTTCTCAAGTCGTTTCCATGCAGCGGCTTTTAGCACCGACCTGAGCCCTGGCACCAAGCACGAGAATCCTACCAGGTCTGTGAGGAACCCAGGCGTCAACAGCAACGCAGCGGCGATCAGGATGATAACTCCGTCAACCAGGGCACCCGCCGGAAGACCGCCTCGCGCGAGCTCGTTCTGGACGTCTCGCAGCACGCTGAGTCCTTGCCAGCGAGCGAGCGATGCGCCCAAAGCACCAGTTATCACTATGATGGCGAGGGTCGGAAGAACGCCGATCATGCCGCCGATGTTGATGAGTAGGATCAATTCAATGGCGGGGACCAGAATGAAGAGCAGTAGCAATTTGGCCATACGAGTAAGGTAGCACCAGTTTCGGGATTAATCGCCCGGTACCACGGCCTCCGCCTCAATCTCTACCAGGTTTGAGTCACCTATCAATGACGCCTGGACAAGGGTATTTGCCGGGCGAATCTCGCCGAACCTCGCGCCATGAGCCCGGGCGATCGGCTCCCAATCTGCCATATTCTGCACAAACACACGAGTTCGCACGACGTCCTCCAACTGCCCGCCCAGCGACGCTATCGCGCCCTCGATCTTGTCAATGACAAAGTGAGCCTGCGCCGCCGGATCACCTCCGCCTATCGTCCTATCGCCGTGCGTTGCAGTCGTGCCCGATACGTGTATCCGATCTCCGGTTCGTACCGCTCTGCAATATCCCGCGAAGTCTTCCCAAGGCGTTCCGCTTTGCACTCGCAGCCGTCCGTCGACACCTCGACGTGCTTCGTAGGGCGGAGGCAACGAGTCAATGTGGTGACTCAGGTCGCCGGTTGCCGTCAAGAACGGCGGTTTCCGGTATTCGTCTCCACAATCGCCTGGAATCGGTCGTAGCGGCTCCAGTGCAGTTGCTATTTCGGCCTGGTCTTGCTCGTCGAGTTCAAACCCGAACAGGCGAAGGTTGTCTTCGATGTGTTGGGCTATGCCAAGCCTAGCGCCGATAATTACCCCCCCCACTGCTGGCTGCTCGAGGATGACTCGGCAGGCGACGTTGGCCATCGAAACACCCTGCTTGTCTGCAACTCTGCTCGTCACTTGCAACAACTGCTGCAGTTCTTTCCACCCACCGGCCTCTTGCACAAACCTCCCGTACTTCATCTCCGACCAGGTCTCGAGATTCTCCCAGTCCGGTTCTGGCTTCCCTAGCCAGCGATCGGTGAGAAAACCGCCCGCGACTGTCCCAAATGCCAGCACTTTGGCGCCGCACTCTGCGCACAACTCGAGCATGCGTGAGCTGGCGCGTTGGTCCAGAAGAGAGTAGCACACCTGGTTGGACACGACCTCGATTCCGGTGTGCAATACAATCCGTAGGTGCGCCGTGTCGAAGTTGGTCAGGCCCAAATGCCGAATGAGCCCTTCTTCCCTCAGTTCCTGAAGCCAAAAGAGGCAGTCGAGCCAGCTTGGGTCAGGGTAGTTCCAAGCATGGAATTGGAGCAGATCGAGACAATCGGTTTGCATCCTGTCGAGCGACCGTTGGACCGCAGATCGTACATCGTCCCTCGATGATCGACCGGGCTTGGGCACCCATTTCGTACACAGCTCGACCGAATCGGCGCCGTATTCCTTCAAGTACGCACCGGCGATTTCCTCGGCCGAGCCGTAGTGATCGGCCATGTCAAACGTGGTGAACCCAGCCTCCACGTACGGCACCATAGCCGCGGCCGCAGCCTGGGCATCCACCTTTCCGCCATCCCGTTCCATGTCCGCTATCTGCCACAAACCCGTCAGCACCCGGGATATCGATAATCCTGGCGCCAGCTCGCAACGTTCAACCTTGGTTGCCATTCAACTCCTACTCCGGTGGAAGTACAGCGAAGATCCCTTTTACGTCGATGCCGGCCCTCTTCAATCTCTCAACCTCCCACAAATACACTGCGGTAGCGACCGCCATAACCCCGATCCACACCGGGGTCGAGTGAAAATACCAGGCGCTTACAGACGCAGAGAGGTCCTTTAGCACGTGCACGATCAGGAAACCGCCCAACAACACGACCCCCGCAGTTGCCAGAACGATTTGTGCGGTCCTGGCCGGCATCACCCGCACCTGTCGGGCGATTTCAGGATTCCTACGGGGCAAAGTGAGCACTGCGACACACATCATTAGAAAATTCACCAGCATCGAAGTGACCAGAATGTCGACGCCGAGAAAAAAATCACCGGCCAGATGACTGCCCACGATCCCGACTGAAGCCATTAAACCGCTCAGTACTATCGCGACGTGCGGTGTGTGCAGCCGCGGGTGAACCCTGGCGACCGCTTTGGGAAAGATCCCATCCTCCGCCCACGCGAACATCAATCTCGAGACAGCCAGCAGCATCGCAGGCAGATCATTAATCAGCGCAATGGCGGCTCCGCCAACAATTGCGACCGTCCAACCCGCCGGCAACAGATAACCCAACAGGCCTGGAGCAGTGACGTCACGCGTCGCGGCTTCTTCGGCAATGAAATTCCAGGGTACCGCGTGGTATACGGCGGCAGTGAAGAGGAAATAAAAGGATCCGACCGTCGCGACAGCTATTCCGATGGCCAAAGGTAGCGCTCGGTTTGGATTCCTAGCCTCTCCCCCTGCTTGTGCTATTGAATCAAAACCGATGAAGCTCGAGAACAACACTGCTGCCGCGGCCAGGTACACGGCGATGTTGAACGGCGCTTGCGCGGATTCCGCTACCGCCCTTCCCTCCCCCTCGAGTACTGCGGCTGCAAAATCACCGCGGTCGAACAGGAACCCAGCCACGATCACGATCGTGCCAAGCGCAAACATCAGGAACATCATGGGAACCAGCGTGCGTTCGTAAAGCCTTACACCACCTATGTTTACGATCACGAACGTCCACAGAAACGCCAGTGCGAGGGTTAAACGAATGCCTCCCGTATCGAGTGCAATCGAGAGCAGTCCCCACCCCAATGCCCCTACCACGTCGCGCAAGAACGGGATCAACACGTATGAGACCACGCCGATCGCAATACATAGCCCAAACCACTGAGAGAAACTCGCTACAAACCCGAGGTACGGATTGATTGCTCTGCTGGCGTACACGTAACTCCCGCCGGCTCTTGGCATCGCCGAGGCAAGTATTGCATATGCCAATGCCGCAAGAACGGCAGGAGCCGCAGCAAACAAGTAGGCGGGCAGAACGTACGGTCCTATCCCGGGCACGTTTCGCTGAATCATGAAGGGCACGACCGTGA
>CAYTDU010000646.1:0-3720 GCA_964436395.1 uncultured Gemmatimonadaceae bacterium
GAAACGTTTACCGTGAAGAAGGAGAAGAATCAACTGCGCGTGAAGCTGGCGTAAACGGCAAACACGAGGTCTCACAACAAGCCCGAAACCCCGTTCGATGGCAGCTCAGACTCACTGCCGATCCTCTCGAACCGGACAGAGCCGATCAGGCGGCCTCTTGGCGCAGCGGTGTGCTGTTTCGGCCAGTTCCAAACTGCTGTCTCGATGTGTTAATATCCCCAAGTTGCTCTTGAGATGAAGTCACAACAACCAATGAGATATCGATGAAACTTCTTCAGACGATCCTGCTCCCGACCGACTTCGGCAAAGGCTTTCAGTACGCGCTAGACACTGCAATTGCGCTCGCCAAGGCGTTCGAATCCGAGATAGTGCTGCTGCACACGATACCGGATTCAATGATGACGTTCTTCAGGGATGTCGGTGATACCTCTGACATCGACAAGCGTCTGACGGAGGTGGCGAGGCAAATCGAGTCGCGCGGTATCAAAATGCCTAGGACCAAGATCGAGCACGGGGCGCCCGCGGAAACGATCTGCCGCGAGGCTTCTCGTATCGGAGCTAATCTGATCGTGCTCGGATGCCACATGAAGCGGTCCGGTAACGAGGGGCGCTTGGGCGTGACGGGAGAACGCGTGCTGCAGCGCGCCACTACACCGGTGTGGGTCGCCAAACCGGGATCAAATCCCATTCCAAGTCGGATATTGTGTCCAACCGACTTTTCGCGGGCGTCGAAGCGTGCACTCAGGAACGCTCTCGTCTTGTGCCGAAAGCTCAATGCCTCTCTTACCGTTCTCAACGTAGAAGAGCCGGTCGGCGGGATCTACGCAGCGTCAGGGAGCAGTGCCGGCAGCAAGGCTGGCGCAGGCGCAGCGGGAAGACCGAGCGAATTCGATCGGTTCTTGGATGGCTTCGACTTTCAAGGTGTAGAGTGGGATAAGGAGTTGCGTGAAGGAACTCCTCACAGGGTGATAGTCGAAGAGGTTGATGCGCAACAGGCAGACCTAGTTGCTATGGGAACCGTCGGTAAAACCGGCGTCGAGCGTGTGGTCATGGGTAGCGTCACTCAGAAGGTGTTGCGAAGGTTGCCGTGCCCAGTACTGACGATGAAGGACGAAGACGTCATCCGCCTGTGTCTCGACAAAGCGATCTCATCCTTAGATGAACACCTCAAACGAGGGCAACAGCTGTTGGCGGATGGCCTGAGCACAGAGGCGATCCGCGAATTCGATGAGTGTCTGCTGGCGGCACCCACTTACGCTGTCGCCTGGGATGGCAAAGCGATTGCCTACGAACGGATGGGTAAAAAGGAAGAAGCGGAATCTGCGAGAGCCGCTGCAAAACGCATCAGGGACACCCTGTGGCAGCGACGTGTTGAAGCCGAGGTGCGCGGACAGCACGGTCTGTTCGGAAAGCAAGAAAAGTCATTCTAGCGCCGAGCGGTACATTCCCCTGAGCGGACTCCACAAGATACGCAACCTCGGCGCGCTCATCGCTTTCGTCTCGGTCGCTATCACTTCTCCCGTTCAAGGCCAGGTGAATATCGAGGCGCTGCGTACAGAAGACAGCGATTCCGGACTGGTCGGTATGGTGGGGGTGGATCTCTTACTCCGCACGGGAAACGTCGACTTGGTGAAGCTGGATGTCGATGCTCGAGCGGACCACTTAACTCCACGTTCGTCGACGTTATTGCTGGTCAACGCCGATCTAGGGTTCTTGAGTGGCGATCGTTTCACCAATGATGGCCTGCTCCACCTGCGGCATGGTCGTGTAGTGGGTCGTGTCGCCACCTTGGAGGGGTTCGGACAACTCAACTACGACAAAGCCCGCGAATTGGATTTCCGAGCTTTGTTGGGCGGTGGGATTCGCTTCACCCTGACGGACACACAGCGGTCAGGCCTACGCGTCGGTATCGGCTGCATGTTTGAACATGAGTCGTTAGGGCTCGATCCTGGTGCCGCTCACCCGCAGAACACGGATGTGCTGCGCTCGAGCAACTACGTCGTCGTTCGATTTACACCGGGCGATCGTGTTGTGCTCGCAAGCACGGCGTACGCGCAGCCAAGTATCGACGAACCGGCTGACATCAGATTGCTGAACAAATCCGGCCTGGCCGTGGCAGTCACGCGATCGATTTCGGTCCAGATCAAGTTCAGCCTACGATACGACAGCAGACCACCGGATGGGGTTGCCCGTCTCGATACTGGACTCACGAATGGTGTGGCGATCAGGTTCTAACCATATCCGACAGCGAGATACTGCTGTCCGGCTGTAGCCCCATGATCTGACGGCCTTGCCCCGAGAGGTTCGTAATCGGTGCCCGTGCACACCCCGTGAGGCCAATCTCCGAGTAATACAGCCGGCGCTTTGTACACGGGAGATCTCCACACGGGCGCCAGGGGTGCGGTACGCATCAGAGTCCAATAACATTCAAAGGCTTTCTCGCGTTCAAAGTCTCCATTGCTCAAACCACCACGGAGATTTCTCATGGAATGGCTCAATAGTCTCGGCAGTAGTGCACAGCAACTCGCTCCCAGAATTCTGGCTGCGTGCGGCCTGGTGATAGCGGGCTGGCTCACGGCGACACTCATGAAGATATTCGCGGGGCGCCTCGCCAAGCGTTTGCTTCAACGCGCAAACCGCAACGCTTCGGTTGCCGAGGCAGTGCAGGATTCTGGAATGCGCTCCGCTGTGCCGAGAATCGTAAGCGGGTTTGTCTTTTGGGTCGTGTTCCTCGTTTTCGCCGCAGCAGCCATCGAGTCGCTCGGCTTCACGGTTGTCACGAGTGTGTTGAGTCAGATAGCCTACTACCTCCCCAACGTGCTTGCCGCGATCGGTGTGGTTGTGGGAGGTGTTGTTTTAGGCAATCTGGCACGCCGCGCGACGACCTCGGCTTCTCGATCGGCGGGAATCGCGAGAGGCGAGGGCGTAGGGCGCACAGCTCAGGCCGCTGTTGTACTGGTGGCAGTTGTGGTTGCGCTAGATCAGATCGGCATCGATGCACAACTCCTCGTGACACTCGTGACAGTCGTGATCGGTGCCGCGCTCGCTAGCGCAGGTCTAGCGTTCGGGATCGGTGCGCACACTACTGTCAGCAACATCGTCGCCGCGTACTATGCGTCCCAACAATACAGCGTAGGTCAGCTGGTGCGTATTGGAGACGTCGAGGGAGAGATCATTCAGCTCACACCTACGGCATTGGTGTTGTCGACGACTGACGGCCGAGTCCTCGTACCGGCGAAACGGTTCAGTGAAGAGACATCGATGGTTGTGATGGGAGGGACCTAACCGTGTCGGTGCTCTCACTTTGCGCCCGCGAGTTCGCGGCAACGCACCCTGTTGATGCCGCTCGCGTGATAGAGAAGCAGGACACCGCGAGCGCAATGCCATTCCTGAACGGCCTGCCCGCAGATACCCTCGCCGCTGTACTAGAAAAGATGAGCGCAGGAGCGGCTGCCGAAGTGCTGGCATTGCTCGATTCTGACCAGGTTGCGGCGACTGCCTTGGCGATGCCGCTCGACAGTGTGTCTGTGTTGCTTCGCAGGCTCGATTCGGAACGACGTTCGGTCATCCTAAACTCACTGAAGGAGGATGTTCGCAATCAGTTGATTCGGCTACTCGAGTATTCGCACGGCACGGTCGGTTCTCTGACGGACCCAGAGGTACTCGCAATCCCGGACGATCTGACGGTCGAAGAAGCGCAGAAACTGGTACGTCGTAGGA
>CAYTDU010000647.1:0-3715 GCA_964436395.1 uncultured Gemmatimonadaceae bacterium
GCAGGGACAGTTCTCCGCCACAATCTCATAATTCGCTTGGGCGCCCAACTCTCATCGCCGCGGGTACGACGGATGAGAGATCCGACGAGTCTGCCTTCTCCGAATTCGTCGAGTAGGTCGTTCGCGGACCGCCCCGCCGCGAGGCCGTCTTCAAAGTGAGCAACCAGCTCGCTGAGAACATCCTGACGTGCATTTCCACGCAGATTGCTGTGGTCGACAACCGCCCTTAGATAACCGCGTACTTCGTCGGGGATTCGTGCATCTCGAAGCAGGCAATCTTCAGAACTCGTTTCAGCGTCTTGGTTGCTCCGCCAAGTTCTCGACATTGGGTCAAGTCCTTCCGGAACCGCCACCAGTGAGACCGAGGCTCGCCATCGCGTTCAACAGACTCTCCCACTGCTGTTGCTGATTGCGGAGCCACGTTTTCCCCTTCTTGGTGAGGCCGTAGTATTTCCGTCTCCGGCCCGAATCTGCTTCCCGCCAAGTCGCCCGGATGAGCTTCTTACGTTCGAGATTATAGAGCAGAGGATAGAGCGTAGCCTGGCCCATATCGAGGACGCCATCGGTTTTTCGGGCCAGCGCCTCCGCTAACTCGTAACCGTACATCTCTCGTTGTTCGAGCAAGGTCAGGACGGCAACCGGCCCGGCTCCTCGCATCAACTCTCGTTCGACTCGCATATGCTGACCTCATGGCTGCATCGACGTTGGTTATGCATACTATGGGTAACATAGTATATCAGGGCAACCATGAGTGCAAGGGCCGGAAAGACCATGAAAGGACGATCGTTAAAATATGGACATCACCTTCACCACCGCCCCAGCCGCCACCACGAGTATTGCGAGTACGAGAGCCGCGTTCCAAACCGCCCCTTTGAAACCTCGGCTCACCTCGTCGCCCAAATAGCTCCTGCTGTTCTGCAACACGAAGAAGCAGATGTAGGCCACCGGCATCATCAGCAGATTGAACGACGACACGATCACTGGGAGCCAGAATGGCATTTGGTAAAACGCCCCAACGATACCGATGTTTGCGAGCATCGTCGCTGCCTTGTACGCGCGTCCGTGCAGCTCGAACCGGAACATCTCGCTCAGCACGAAGCCGCAGATCAACATCTCGACCACGAGCGTCGTGAAACACATGCTCAACACTCCGAACGAGAAGATCAGTCGCCCGAACGTGAGGCCGACCAGCGGTTCTAGAGCATGCGCAACGTCTATCGGACCACTGACCTCGATTCCCCTAGCAAAGAGTGTGTTCGCACACGCCATCGTCACGAAGCTCGTGGCGAGGACGAAGGGCAGAAACATCGACGTACCGAGGTCGAAGTTCTTGAGGCCCTTGTGCTCGCTCCTCCAACCTCGTGCAAGGAGCGTGTACGGGTACAGGAACGTCATGTTGACGCCGACAGCCGCACCGAGCTGTCCGAGTATGACTGTGACACCTTCGCGACTGCGAGGTATGTGGAAAGTGAAGTATCCCTTGAACATCTCGCCCCAATCTATGCCGGTCTTGAACAAGACGAGCAAGAAGCACGCGACCATGGTCAGGAGCATGTACTTGAGCATCCGCTCGAACAGTCGGATAGCGTTTCGGCTGCCGCGTCCGTAGCTCCAGCATACCGCCGTGCCAAGTACGAGCAAAACGAGTGCAACAACTACCTTCGGGGCTTCGAAACCGACAACGTCCAAAATGTCCTTTGCGACCGCCGTGCCGAGTGAGTACTGAGGCAGCTGCCAGACGATCGAGGCGAGGAGGACGTTGAAGCCCCAGAACAGTGCGATGGATGGATGGAGTCTCTTCCAAAAGACGTCGTAGGGCCGTGCCCGAGTCACGAGGAGCTGGTGCCCGATGGCGGCGAACATCACCACGCCCAGAAGCATGGCCACCGGCTGCACCCAAAGCAGCTTGTAGCCGAACACGGAGCCGGCAAAGATCGCGGAGCCCGCCGAGCCTGCGCCGAGTGTGAGAGCGCTTTGGACCCACCCCGGGCCCGAGAGCCCCCAATAGCCTTGCCAACGCTGCCAGAAGTGAGGGCGTGCGTTGATGTCGTTTAGTAACTCTACTTCACGGTTCAGAGCTTCAGGGTCGCGTTCCTCGACCATCGGGAGGCCACGAAGGAGATCCGCTTTGCTCAACGCCCGATCACCTCACCCAGCAGCTGCAAGTCATCAAATGATCCGGTGTCGTCGAACGAGCCCACACCCACGAGCCCGTGGGGCAGGGTTGAATCGGACGCGGTTACGATTGGCGTGAACATGTCGTCGATGAATGCTTGGATTTCTGCGGTTTCGGCGTCGTACGTCACCTTGAAATCATGCCACTCCATGTCGGTGAGGCGAAACACCGACTGCCCCGCCGGCTCGCGATTGATTTTCACGCGGTCCGCTCCATTCACCAACCCGATGATGTTGTGTAGGCCGTCGCTCGTGGCGGAGAAATGCACGTAGTAGAAGTGAATTGGGTCCTGGTAGTGAAAGATCACCAACATATCGCGCGCGAGGATTTCCGGCTCCGTGTGACACTTGAGGCGGCCGGTGAACTCGAATGAACCGACGTCGTGGCCAGCGATAACCGACCAGGCGCTCGGAGCACGTATCTCCCCGAACTCTCCGGGTTTGAGGAGCCGATAGACCGTCGAGCCGTCTTCCTCGGTTACCTGCCAGCTCTCCGCGACCTTTGGCGCGAGCCCCTCGGTGCTGCCGTCTTCGAAATCGTAGGCGGCCAGGAGGAGAAGCTCACCCTCGTTGCCGCTGCTGCAGCTCACCACTGCGAGAGTGCATAGAAACAGTGCCGCGTAGTTGCAGAGATGCAGCGGTGCAGCGGTGCAGTGTGATCTGGGTGCCACTACGCCGGCGCCCCGTCCGTATACCCCGGCTGCATCCACGCCAACCGTCCGCTGTCGAACACCGGCTTGAGCCTAGCTGCCATCGCTTCCATTTGTTGCGCATCCATCGGAGTGAAGTTCCTCGCCAATGCCACGTTCTGTGTGACCACATCGAGGCTATCGGTGCCTATCACCGCGGCAGTGACGTGGTCCAGGCTGAGCGCGTAGCGCACCAACTCAGCGGGATTGATACTTTCGTCTTCCTCACGAGGCCTGATCACCTTCATAACCAGGATACCCATGTTCTTGGCAACTGCGGCTGGAATTGCGAGTTGTTGCCGGTCCTGCTGTCCTTCCGCGTAGTGATTGAGAGCGAAGAGCATCGTGTCGAAGTCGAACCGTCGGGCCGCCTCGGCCAGCGCCTCCCCCGAAGCATGGCCGGTGAAGCCGATGAAGCGCGTCACGCCCTGGTCTTTGAGTTCGTGCAGCGCCTCCATGGCTCCACCCGCGGTTCCGATCGCGTCGACGTCCTCTATCCTCGCGACGCTATGGATCTGCAAGAGGTCCAGATGGTCGGTCTGGAGGCGTTGGAGGCTTTCCTCGACGTGTCGCAACGCACCATCACGGGTGCGCTCGGAAACCTTGGTCGAAAGGAAAATGTCGTCGCGACGGTCCTTCAAGATGATGCCGTAACGTTCCTCACTTATCACACCATCATACGTGTAATCATGTGCCGTGTCCCAATGGTACAATCCGCTGTCCAGCGCTCGGTTGAGAATCGCCAGGCTTTCTTCCTCATCGGTGACCGAGCAGAATCGAGATCCTCCCCCGAATACGATCGCTGGTATGGCAACGCCTGTGTTCCCCAACACGCGTGTCGGTAGCCCCTT